>JAJZID010000256.1:1935-3784 GCA_021810705.1 Actinomycetes bacterium | reverse complement strand
CCAGGACCGGCCTGCGGCCGGGCGGCCCAAACTGCAGGCGGGCCGCCCGGGGCAAACGCGTGTCCGGGGGCTCGCGCCCCCGGACAACAGGTCAGTGGTTGCTAGTTGAGATCGCCGTCGCCCGACAGGCCGTCGTCGCTCGGCAGTCCGAGGTCGTCGAACCCGTCGGCAAACCCGAACGCCGCGTCGACGCTGCCGAGCGCCTCGAGGTCTGAGAGGTCGGCGTGCAGCCCGCCGAAATCACCCAGATCGTCGCCGTCGGCCAGGCCGAGCTCCGCCGCCAGGTCGTCGTTGTCGAGCAGGCCGATCTCGTCGATCCCGCGCGGCAGCGGCTCGGCCGGCTCGATCTCGATCCGCCGGTAGCGCTTGAGCCCCGTCGCGGCCGGGATCAGCTTGCCGATGATCACGTTCTCCTTGAGACCGTTGAGCCGGTCGATCTTGCCCTCGAGCGCCGCGTCGGTCAGCACCTTGGTCGTCTCCTGGAAGGAGGCGGCCGACAGGAAGCTGTCGGTGTTCAGCGACGCCTTGGTGATCCCCAGGATGATCTCCTCGGCCTGGGCCAGCTCACCGCCGTCCTGCTCGACCGCACCATTGATCCGCGCGAACTCGTGCCGGTCCACGTACTGCCCCGGCAGAAGCTCGGTGTCGCCCTTCTGGTCGACCCGGACCTTCTTCATCATCTGGCGGACGATCAGCTCGATGTGCTTGTCGTTGATGTCCACACCCTGAGACTTGTAGACCTCCTGGACCTCGCGGACCAGGTAGAGCTCCGTCTCGGTGCGCCGCTCCTGCGGCGTCTTGCCGCCGTGGGCGAGGATCTCATGCGGATACAGCGAGCCCTCGTTGAGCGGCTTGCCGACCTCCACGTGCTCACCATCACGGACATACAGCAGCGTGCGCCGCGGGAACAGGTAGCGGTGCTCCTCACCGGCCGAATCGGTGATCACGACGGTGACCGACTTGTCGGCCTCCTCCATCGAGACCGTGCCCGACACCTCGGCCATCCGCGCGAGGCCCTTTGGCTTGCGCGCCTCGAACAGCTCCACCACGCGCGGCAGGCCGTGCGTGATGTCCGCGCCGGCGACACCGCCGGTGTGGAAGGTGCGCATCGTCAGCTGCGTGCCCGGCTCGCCGATCGACTGCGCCGCGATGATCCCCACCGCGTCACCGATCTGCGCGAGCTTGCCGGTCGCCATCGAGCGGCCATAGCAGGCCTGGCAGACACCGGTTGGCGCCTCGCACTTCAGCACCGAGCGGACCGGCACGCTCACGAGCTCACCGGCGGCGGAGGCCTCACCGTAGGCCTCGACCAGCGCGACCAGCTCGCCGCGGTCAATCTCGACACCCTGCTCGACGATCACCTGGCCGTCGGGCCCGGTGATCGTCCGGGCGGCGATCCGGCCGACCAGGTTGTCGTTGGGCTCAGCGGTGGGCCGCAGACGCCGGCTGGAGGGATCGACGTCGGCCTTGAACACCGGCGCGGAGATGTACTCGCTGGTGCCGCAGTCCTCCTGGCGGATGATCACATCCTGGGATACGTCCACCAGGCGCCGGGTCAGATAGCCCGAGTCGGCGGTGCGCAGCGCCGTGTCGGCGAGACCCTTGCGGGCGCCGTGGGTCGAGATGAAGTACTCGAGCACGTCCAACCCCTCCATGAAGTTGGACTTGATCGGCCGCTCGATGATCTCGCCCTTCGGGTTTGCCATCAGCCCGCGCATACCCGCCAGCTGGCGAATCTGCTGGAAGGAGCCACGCGCACCCGAGTTGGCCATCATGAAGATCGGGTTGAGCTCGTCGAGGTGGTCGACCATCGCCTTGGCGACTTCGTCGGTCGCCTCGTTCCAGAGGC
>JAJZID010000256.1:0-1925 GCA_021810705.1 Actinomycetes bacterium | reverse complement strand
GAGGCTGGTGACGGCCTCGTGGCGCTCCTCCTGATCCATCTCGCCGTTGTCGTACTGGGCGTCGATCTCGGCCAGGCGCTCGTCGTAGCGAGCCAGAATCTCCTGCTTGTCCGGCGGCGTCTGGACGTCGTTCTTGGACACGGTGACCCCCGCCTGGGTGGCGTAGTGGAAGCCGATCTCCTTGAACGCGTCCAGCACCTGGCTGATCGACGCGGCGCCATAGTTCTGAACCAGGTCGTCGACCAGCTTGGTGGTGTCCTTCTTCTTCATCGAGCGGTTGACGAACTCGTACTTGGACGGGTCGAAGTCCTCGCCCATCGCCTCCTCAACGGCACGCTCGATGCGGTCGTTGTAGATGATCCGCCCGACGGTCGTCAGCACGTGCCCGCGATCTGAGTCGCGGGGACGGTATTCGGCGATGTCGTGCAGCCCGACCACACCGTGCTCGTAGGACCACTCCGCCTCCTGGGCGGTGCGGAACACGTGCGGGCGCGGCTGGTGGGTGGCCGGGTCGATCTTCGCAAGCTCCTCAGCCTCCGGGCCATAGGTCAGGTAGTAGGCGCCGAGCACCATGTCCTGAGCCGGGACCGCCAGCGGCGCCCCGTGCGCCGGCGAGAGGATGTTGTTGGCCGACAGCATCAGGATCCGCGCCTCGGCCTGGGCCTCGGCTGACAGCGGCAGATGCACAGCCATCTGGTCGCCGTCGAAGTCGGCGTTGAAGGCGTGGCAGACCAGCGGATGCACCTGGATCGCCTTGCCCTCGACCAGCACCGGCTCGAACGCCTGGATGCCCAGGCGGTGCAGGGTCGGCGCGCGGTTCAGCAGCACGGGATGCTCGCGGATGACCTCCTCGAGCACGTCCCACACCTCCGGGATCATCGAGTCGACCATCTTCTTGGCGGCCTTGATGTTCTGCGCCGACTTGCGCTCGACCAGGCGGGCCATGATGAACGGCTTGAACAGCTCGAGCGCCATCAGCTTCGGCAGACCGCACTGGTGCAGCTTCAGCCATGGACCGGAGACGATCACCGAGCGGCCGGAGTAGTCCACGCGCTTGCCGAGCAGGTTCTGGCGGAAGCGCCCCTGCTTGCCCTTGAGCATGTCCGAGAGCGACTTCAGCGGGCGGTTACCGGGACCGGTAACCGGACGGCCGCGGCGGCCGTTGTCAAACAGCGCGTCGACGGCCTCCTGCAGCATCCGCTTCTCGTTGTTGACGATGATCTCGGGAGCGCCGAGGTCGAGCAG
This sequence comes from Actinomycetes bacterium, assembly GCA_021810705.1. GTDB lineage: Bacteria > Actinomycetota > Thermoleophilia > Solirubrobacterales > Solirubrobacteraceae > Palsa-465. The sequence continues at coordinate 680 of JAJZID010000256.1, read as the reverse complement.
CCGCTTGAGGCGGTTGTTGCGGTTGATCACGCGCCGGTAGAGGTCGTTGAGGTCCGAGGTCGCAAAGCGCCCGCCGTCCAACTGCACCATCGGGCGCAGCTCCGGCGGGATCACCGGGACCGCCTCGAGAATCATCATCTCCGGCTTGTTGCCGGAGTTCAGGAACGCTGTCACGACCTTCAGGCGCTTGACGGCGCGGGCCTGCTTCTGGCCCTTGGCGGTCTTGACCTGGTCCTGGAGCTCCGCGGCCTCGGCTTCGAGGTCGACCTGCTGGAGCAGGTCGCGGACGGCCTCCGCACCCATGCCGCCACGGAAGTACTCCCCGTAGCCATACGGCGAGCCGAAGCGGTCCTTCAGCTCACGAAACAGCGTCTCGTCGTTGACGACATCCTTGGGCTTGATCGACTTGAACAGGTCCCACACCTGGCGGATGCGCTCGGCGGCGTCCTCCATGTAGGCCTCGGTGTCATCGATGTCGGCCGTCATGCTCTTGCGCACATCCTTGATCAGCTTCTCGCGCTCCTCCTCGGAGAGCTTGGCGACGTTGACGTCAAGCGCGTCGGCCCACAGGTGGTCGTCGTCTGAGAAGTCGCGGGTGATCTTGGCGCTCTGCAGGAACTCGAGCCGCCGTGCCAGCGACTCCTTGAGCTCGAGCATGCGCTCCTCCTTCTCGGCGGCGT
>JAJZID010000255.1 GCA_021810705.1 Actinomycetes bacterium | reverse complement strand
TTGTCATCGCGCTCACCGCCTCGCACGTGCACATGGCGCTCGTCACCCGGATCCCGAACGGGTCGACGGCGAACTTCATCGGCATGATCGTCTTCTCGATGGTCGGCTTCGGGCTCGGCTGGGTCTACTCGGGCGCCGACTACTCGCGCTACCTGCCGCGCAAGAGCTCGCGCCCATCGATCGTCTGGTGGACCACCTTTGGCGGCGCGGTCGGGCCCGTGATCCTGTTCGTCTACGGGGTGCTCTTGGCGGGCTCCTCCAAGGCGGTGCTGAGCCGCATCGGCGGGGACCCGATCGGCGCGCTCACCCAGGTGCTGCCGCAGTGGTTTCTGGTGCCGTTCATCGTGCTTACCGTGCTCGGCTTGGTGGGGGCGACCGTGCTCGACATCTACTCCTCGGGCCTGAACCTGCAGAGCGCCGGTCTGAAGCTGCCGCGCTACAAGGCGGCCGCGATTGACGGAACGATCATGACCGTGCTGGGGGTCTATGTGGTCTTCTTCACCACCAACTTCCTGGGGGTCTTCCAGGGCTTTCTGATCACGCTCGGGGTGCCGATCGCCGCCTGGGCGGGCATCGTGATCGCCGACACGATCCTGCGCCGGCGTGACTACGCGATCGGCGAGCTCTACGACACCGCGGGGCGCTACGGCGACGTGCGCGCCTGGCCGATGTTCCTGCTGGTGGCCGGCAGCGCGGTCGGCTTTGGCATGGTCGTCAACACCTACGCCGGCTGGCTGAAGTGGCAGGGCTATCTGCTCGGGCCACTGGGCCTGGGCGGCAAGAGCGGCACCTGGGCCAACGCCAGCATCGGCGTCATCGTGGCGCTCGCCATCGGCTTCATCGGCACGCTGCTGACGCGCGGGCAGATACAGCGCCAGGAGGCGGGCGGAGTGGTCACGTCCGCCGACACTGAGGTCGCAGCCGGCGCCGCCTGAGGTGCGGAGCTGGTCGGCCTCGCGCGGGAGGGCAATGGGCCCGGCCGGCGACCGCGGTTCGACAGACGTTCAGGTGGCCGTGGTCGGCTCGCTGAACCATGATCTGACGCTGGTGCTCGACCGTCTACCAGGACCCGGCGAGACGCTGCTCGCGCAGCAGGCGCTGCGCGGCAGCGGTGGCAAGGGCGCAAACCAGGCGGCCGCCGCCGCGGTCGCAGGCGCACCGGTGAGCATGATCGGAGCGGTTGGCGACGACGAGGCGGGCGTGAGCATGCTCGCCGACCTGCGCTCCCTGGGCGTCGACACGGCAGGCGTGCGGACAATCGCCGGCGCTTATAGCGGCGGGGCGACGATCCTGCTCGACGCCACCCGGGCCGAGAACATGATCGTCGTCGACCCGGGGGCCAACGCCGCGCTGCGCCCCGAGGATGTGCGTGTGGCGGCGGTCCGTGACGCGGCGGTGCTGCTGGCCCAGCTCGAGACACCGATCGAGACGGTGCTGGCCGCCGCGCTCTGGGCCAGCGGCAAGGTCGTGCTGAACGCCGCGCCGTTTCTGAAGCTGCCAGACGAGCTGCTTGACCGCGCCGACGTGGTCGTGGTCAACCAGTCGGAGCTCGCCGCTCTGGCGGGCACTCCCGAGCCGGAGACGCTCGCGCAGGCCGAGGCGATCCTGGTCGGGCTGGCACCCAGGCACGCGATGATCGTCACCGCCGGACCGGCCGGTGCGCTGGTGTCTGCGCCGGTCGCCACGCCAGGGCCCGCCCCACTGCTCACCCGCGTACCCGCGCTGGCGCTCACACCGCTTGACAGCACCGGCGCGGGCGACTGCTTCTGCGGCGTGCTTGCGGCCCGGCTCGCGCTCGGCGCAGAGCTCGTGCCCGCGACCCGGGCGGCGTGTGTGGCCGCCTCGCTCTCCACGCTCGCGCTGGGCGCACGCGGTGGCCTGCCTGACCGGGCGCGGATCGAGCGAGCGCTCACCGAGCAGCCCGATTAGAGGTTGATAGCGCGGCGGTGAACTTTGTGGGTTGGACCACCGGATCTGGTGGTCCAACCCACAAAGAACGGGAGCGGGGCGTATCACGTACCGGGATGCGCTCCAAGCTCCCGGCCCAGCCCCTCAGGCGAGGCTTGGCGTGGTGACGCTGTTGATGATCGGCCGGGTCACCGCCGCTTCGATCGCGGCCGCACTCGGGTAACTGACCGCGGTGAACCCCTTGGCTCCCTCCACGAACGGCAGCAGCACGGGCACGGCCGCCGACACGCTCGTGAACAGCGCGTCCTCGAGCACGAGGTTGTTGGGTGGGTTGCTGCCCGACGTCACCCGGCCGAGCGCGCGGTGCTCGGCCTCGACGCCCATGATCTGGGCGGCCGCTTCGGCATACACCGGCTTGGACGTTGTGGCCCAGTAGTTGACCGCCGCGAGGTAGGCGCCGATGAAGGCGTTCTCGAGCGTGTCGAGCAGCGACAGGAAGCTGCCGGCGTTGTCGAAGGTGCCGTTGGGGAAGTACAGCGTCGGCGTCACGCTTTGGGTGAGGCTCGTCGCGCCGAGGCTGCTGAGTATCTGCGTGTGCTGATACTCCTGCCAGAGCGCGGCCTGGAAGTAGTTGAGGTTGTTGTTGTTGTGCACCGGGCCGAGGCGCGGGGCGGTCGGCCCGGCGACGCCCTGGTAGTAGAACGCCGTCGCGATCTGCTCGGCGGTCAGCGCGGCGTTGATGATGCTCCCCGTGGAGTCGGCTCCGGAGGAAGCAAGCGCGGTGCCCGCCAGGCCGCCGAATAGCGCGGTGAATGCGACCGTGCCTCCCGTTGCCTTCAGGAAGCGTCCGCGCGTGAGGACCTTTGATTCGGCGTCCTGCGCCGCTGGTGGCGATGGCTTGCTCTGCATTTGAGTCTCCCTCTGCTGGTTTGGACCGGATGGGACGGTGATCTGCGCATTGGCCCCTACCGGCTCATACGCGCCATCCGCCTGCCCGGATCACGCGCGCGTCATAGGCTTATGGGCATGGGATCACTGAACCTGAATGCGCAGACCGACGCGGTCCTGGCCGTGGATGTGCAACGCGGCTTCATGCCGGGCGAGGAGCCCGGCTACGGCGAGCTGCCCGCCCCCGGCGGCGACCGCGTCGCCGCGCCGCTTGCGGCGCTGGCCGGCCACGTGGGGATCTTTGCGGCCACCGGTGACAGCCACCCGGCCGACCACAGCTCCTTCACCGCCCAGGGCGGCATCTGGCCGGTTCACTGCGTGGCCGGCACACCCGGCGCGCGCCTGCACCCGCTGATCGAGCAGGCACTCACCCCCGGCTGGTTCTTTGCCAAGGGGACCACGCGCGAGACTGACGCCTATTCCGCCTTTGCCGTCACCGACCTGGCCGAGCGGCTGCGCCGGGCTGGGATCAGGCGGCTGGTGGTGGGCGGGCTGGTGACCAATGTCTGCGTCCTGGCCACGGCGATGGACGCGCTGGCGGCCGGGTTTGAGGTTGTGGTCCTGACCGACGCGTGCGCCGCGGTTAAGGCGGACGGCGTGCCCACGGGAGAGGAGGCGCTCGCGCAGCTGCGCGAGGCCGGCGCCACACTCGCCACAAGCGGCGAGCTCCTGGGCGGCTGAGGTCCGCGTCGGTCAGGCGCCGGTCAGCTGCTCCCCGGTCAGCTCCTCGAGGAGCGCCGCTAGCTGCTCGACGCGCGTCTCCAACCGCTCGAGCCGCGCCTCAAGCTCTCGCGTAGCGTCCGACGCGGCCGCGCTCACCTGCGGGCGTGGCGCCAGCGAGGAGACGGACGCCGACGCTGACGCAGCAGCCGAGGGCGTCGGCGCGCGCTCGGGCACGGGCGCAACCGAGGCGGTGCCTGCGCCGAGCGTGTGGA
>JAJZID010000254.1 GCA_021810705.1 Actinomycetes bacterium | reverse complement strand
GCGGCTTCACGAAGTTCTCCGAGACGCAGCCGGTCGACCGGGTGATCGCGGTCGTCAACCACTACCTCAACGAGATGACGGAGGCGATTCTCGGCGCAGGCGGTACGCTGATCGCCTACATGGGGGATGGGATCATGGCGGTCTTCGGGGCGCCGCTCGAGCAGGATGACCACGCCGACCGGGCGCTGCGGGCGGCGCGGGAGATGATTGGGCCGCGGCTTGCCGCGTTCAACGCCTGGCTGGCCGAACAGGGCTACGAGTCGGGGTTCCGGATGGGGGTCGGTCTCAACACCGGGCCGGTGATGTGCGGCAACGTCGGCGCCGAGCAGCGCGTGGAGTACACGGCGATCGGTGATACGACCAACACCGCCTCGCGCCTTGAGGGCATGACCAAGAACAGCGAGCACATGCTGTTCGTCGCCGAGGCGACGCGCGAGGCCCTGCACGACCCGCCAGCCGACCTGGTGTTCGTCGATGAGTTCGAGGTGCGCGGCCGGCAGGCCAAGATGCGCGTGCACTCCCTGGTCTCGGTCGCGCCATGAGCTGGCCTGCGGTCTTCATCGTCTTCTACGTCAGCCACCAGCTCGGCGACTATCTGCTGCAGACCGACTGGCAGGCGACCCACAAGCGCTACGGGCTCGGCCGTGACCCGGTCGCCCGCCGGGCTTTGTTTTCGCACACCTTCACCTACGGCGTCGCTTTCGTGCCGGCCTTCGTGTGGCTCTCCACCAGCATCGGCTGGAGCGCGCTGCTGATCGCGGCGGCGGTGGTCATCCCGCACCTGGCCCAGGACGACGGGCGCGTGCTGCGCGCCTACATGCGGCGCGTCAAGCGGATGGATCCGGTCGCAAACCACGTCGTCGCCGCGCTCGTCGACCAGGCGCTGCACATGATCGCGCTGTTCGGCGCGGCGCTGCTGGTCAGCGCGCTGCGCTGAGACACCGTCAGCCGACGCGCAGCTTGACCACGTAGAGCAGGCCGCCGTCGCGCACGCCGACGTTCCAGTCCTGGAAGTTGCCGAGGTTCGGCGTGATGTGGAAGATGATGTGCCAGCGCGGCGTGCCGCCAACCTGGCCGTCGGGGTAGAGCGCGTCGTTGCCGCCGAGCGGCAGCTGCGGTGCAACCGCCGCGTCCACGTAGTAGGGCTGCTGGCTGCCGATCACCGTGAGCTCGTAGTAGCCGCTGAGCTGGACGTTGTAGCGCCCGCCGGTCGTGGACACGGGCGAGACCGAGATCTCCGGCGCCTCGTTGGGGGCAAACAGCGAATGGCCCTGCTTGACCACGACGGTGTGCACGTGCGGGTAGTAGACGGTCACCCGCAGGGTGTCGCGCACGACCTTGAAGTAGGTGCCCGCGCAGGTGTTCTCGGTGAACCACTTGGTGCCGAGCACCGCGGCGGCGCCGCCGGAGCCCTGAGTGGTGAAGTTGCCGTGGGCGTTGGCCCACAGGCTGTCGAGCTTCTTGCCCTTGCTCTTGGGCTTGCCTTTGCCCTTCGGTTTGGCCTTGCGCCTGGCCTTGGCCTTGGCGGCAGAGGCGAGCACCCTGGGCGTGGAGGCGATCGACACTGCGCCGCCGCCGGACTGGCTAAGCGCGCAGACGCTGCTCGCGTTGCTGCCGCCGGCCAGGGTGGCTGTGGCCGCTCCGGTGCTGCGGTCCTGGTGCAGCTGGAAGCGGCCGGCGTAGAAGACACCGGTCTCCGAGCGCCCGTTCGGCAGGCTTAGCGTCAGCTGGACCTGGCCGTGGGTGGTATCGATTGTCGAGCCGTTGGGGATCTGGTCACCGCGCGAGAGCTTTCGGAAGTGATGTCCACCGGGGCTCTCGTAGAGGCTCGTGCCGGTCACCGGCGTGGCGTCGAGCGTCTGGCCGAGCCTGGGGGGCTTGACGCGCCCGATCGCGATGAAGGCGCCGTCGCTCGGGTGCGTGACGTGCACCCGGTTGCCGGTGCTGCCAAACCAGGCGGACGCGCCGATGCGGCGGCGGTTGTAGGTGAGGCGCGTGCCGCTCACGCGGAAGGCACCGAAGACGACCGGCGCGAACGGGGCCGGACCTGGATCGGTGTTGGGGGCGCCGGTCAGCGAGTACTCCTGCACCAGCGGGACCGTGCCGCGCAGCAGCGGCCGGCCGGTGGCGCCGGCGAACAGCGGCAGCACGCCCGCCGCCCAGGAGGTGCTCAGGCCGAGGCTTGGCCCGCTGGCATTCGCGCTGCGATGCGTGTTCAGGTTGCGGATGGCAAGCAGGACGCGGGCACCGTGCAGCGTGAGCGTGACCACCAGCGGATCGCCGGGGGAGGCCCCGAAACCGGCCGGCCTGAACCTCAAGGTCCGCGCGCTGGGATTGCTGATCTCAAAGCCCACCCGGTAAGCGGGCCTGCCTGCGTGGCAGAAGCTGTCGTAGCCGACGAAGTCAAAGGGACGCAGCAGCCCGCCGCTTGCGGTCGCGCTGTCAAACAGCTCCGCGCCGTTGCGCTGGCCCACATAGCTTGCGTGGCGCACGCGGCCGCAGTCCACGGCTGCGACGTAGAGCTTGAAGGAGACCGATCTGGTCTGGGCCAGGCCCGACCAGTAGGCGCCGGTCGTACCCAGACCGGTACTGCCGCCGGCGCTTGAGCTGAGGATCAGGAAGGCGGCCAGGGCGACCGCCAGCGAAACGGTCAACGCTGCCGCGACCCGACCAAACTGGCGCCCCCCGGTCATGGTGGCAGCAGTCTAGCGGCAGGTGGGGTGCTTCGCTACTGTCATATGACATGGAGGGGATCGCGATGACCGCCGAGGAGTTCGAGCGCCTGAGGGCAGAGCTGCACGAGCTCGAAAGCGGCGGGCGCGCCCAGATCGCGGCACGCATCAAGACGGCGCGGGAGTGGGGCGATCTCAGCGAGAACGGCGAGTATCACGCCGCCAAGGAGGCGCAGGCGCATCTGGAGACGCGCATCCTGCGCGTCCGCGAGCAGGTCCGCTCCGCGGTCGTGGTGGAGCGCGTTGAGGGTGGCGAGGAGGTCAGGCACGGCGCCAGCGTGCTCGTGACCGACCTCGGTAAGAGCGACACGCAGACATTCAAGATCGTCTCGCCCAACGAGGCCAGGCCGCGCGAGGGGCTGATCTCATCGAGCTCACCGGTGGCACAGGCGCTGATCGGCGCGCGCGTGGGTGACGTCGTCGAGATCACCACCCCGGCCGGCGTTCGCAGGCTCCGGGTGGAGTCGATCAGCTGAGCGCAGAGAGGTAGCGCGCGGTATGCAGATCCCTGGAGCGGCAGCGATCGTCTTCGGCGGCGCGTCCGGTCTCGGCGAGGCGACCGCGCGGGCGCTGGCGGCGCGCGGCGCGACTGTCACGGTCGCCGATCTCAACGCGCAGCGCGCCGCGCAGGTCGCGGCGGAGATCGAGGGGCTGGCCCGCGGCGCCGATGTGCGTGACCCGGAGGCCGTGGCGGAGGCCGTGCAGGCGGCCGCGGCTGCGGCGCCGCGCGGGTTGCGGATCAGCGTCTGCTGCGCCGGCGTCGCCTGGCCTGGCAAGCTGATCGGCCGCGACGGGCCGACGCCGCTTGAGCACTTTGCCGACGTCATCAACATCAACCTGCTCGGGACGATCAACGTGCTGCGCCTGGCGGCTGAGGCGATGAGCGCGAACGAACCAGACCATGGTGGCGAGCGCGGCGTGCTGATCAACACCGCTTCGGTCGCCGCCTACGAGGGTCAGATCGGCCAGGTCGCCTACGCCGCCTCCAAGGGCGGTGTGGTCGCGCTGACGCTGCCCGTCGCACGCGAGCTGGCCGCCAAGGGCATACGCGCGATGACCATC
>JAJZID010000253.1 GCA_021810705.1 Actinomycetes bacterium | reverse complement strand
CGCACAACCTGAGCCTGGCGCAGGCGATCATCGCCGACGGCCGTGTCTACCTGGCCCCGGCCCAGGTCGACGGGCGCACCTGCCTGCGCGTCTGCTTCATGAACTTCCGCACAGACGCGGCACAGGTTGGCGAGCTCGTGTCGGTGATCGAGGAGCTGGCGGCCGGCTCCCGGCGATGACGTCGGCGGCGCGAGCGGACCCGCGCCCACACGAGCGGCTCTCGAGCCGGCGTGCCGCGATGACCTGCGCCGTGCTCGGCGCGGCGGTGATCGCGTTCTCCAGCACCTGGGTGAAGCTGAGCGCGGCCTCGCCCTCCACCGCCGCGATCTTCCGCTGCATCTACGCGCTGCCGCTGCTGGCGCTGCTGACCTGGCGCGAGGATCGCCGCTACGGCCCGCGGGCCTGGCGCGACCGCCGCGCGGCGCTCGCCGGCGGTGCGCTCATGGGTATCGACCTGGTGCTGTGGGACCACTCGATCAATGACGTCGGCGTCGGGCTTGCGACCGTGCTGGCCAACATCCAGGTGGTGCTGGTGCCGCTGGCAGCCTGGCTTGTGCTGTCCGAACGCCCCGCGCGGCGGCTGCTGCTGGCGATGCCGGCGACGCTCTTGGGCGTGCTGCTGATCTCGGGTGTGCTCGAACGCGGCGCCTACGGCGCCAACCCCGCGGCCGGGGCGGCCTACGGCGTCGGCGCCGGTGTCGCCTACGCCGGCGCGCTTTTGCTGTTGCGCCGCGGCGGCGTCGACCTGCGCCGCCCGGCCGGGCCGCTCTTGGATCTGACGCTCAGCGCCGGGGCGGCGGCGAGCGTGATGGGCGTGATCTGGGGGGACGCGCGCTTCATCCCCATCTGGCCTGGTGCCGGCTGGCTGATCGTGCTGGCGCTCGGCTCACAGGTGCTCGGCTGGCTTTTGATCACGATCTCGCTGCCACGGCTGCCGGCCGCGCTGACCTCGCTGCTGTTGATGATTCAGCCGGTCGGGTCGGTGCTGCTCGGCGTGCTGATCTTCGCGCAGCGGCCTAGCGCGCTGCAGCTGTTGGGGGTGGCGGTGGTGCTCGCCGCGGTGCTGCTGGCAAGCCGCGGTGGTGTCAACGAAAGAGATCCTGAGCGCGTTCTCGAAGCAGTGGCCTGACGCCGGCGCCGTCCTCGTCGGTCACATACTCGCCGGCACCGCGGATCAGCACGACCGGCTGGCCGGCGTTCTTGCGCCGCGCGAGGTCCGCGGTGCCAGCCAGCAGATCGGCGACCGCGATCACCGTCGCGCGCAGCTCACGGCCGTCCTTGTCGGTGCGCCCGCGCCAGTCGTCAAGCGCCGCAACCCCGGCCAGGCCGATCGTCACGTCCACCTGCCCGGTCCGCCAGGCGCGGCCGAAGGAGTCGGTGATCACGATCCCGGGGGCGGTGCCGGTCAGCTCGCGCAGGCGTGCCCGGATCCGCCGCGCGGAGGCGTCGGGATCGAGCGGCAGCATCAGCACCAGATCCTCGCCGGGGACGTTTGACTGATCCACCCCGGCGTTGGCGCAGACGAAGCCGTGATGGGTCTCACAGACGATCACGCCGGGCGCCGCGCGGATGACGCCACGGCTCTCATCGAGCGCAACCTGCACCAGGCGCGGGTCCCGGACGCCGGCGGCAAGCTCCACCGCCTGCGCGCTCGCGGTCACCTCGGTCAGGTGGCGGGTGCGGCCCTCGGCCTTTGAGACGACCTTGTGGGCGATCACGAGGACGTCGCCGGGGCGCGCTCTTTCAGGCACTGGCCAGCGGGCCAGTGCCGTAACGATCGCCTCGCCGAGATCGAGCCCCGGGGTGACCTCGGGCAGCCCTTCCAGGGGTGTGGCGCTGAGCATCAGCCGTGTGTGCGTGTGAGCTGGTTGAGCAGCCCGCGCGTGTGTGCGGCACGGCCGCGCGTTGCGGCGAGCGTTGCGACGAGCGTCTCGAGGTCCTCGGGGGTGTCGATGTCCAGGCCCATCGAGGCCAGCGCCACCACCTCGGGCATCGCGCCGGCGGTCGCCGCGGTCGTGGTGTGCCGCCGCCTGCTGCCCTCGCCAAACGCTGGCCTGATCACGTTGGGCGGCTTGAGCAGCAGCGCGTTGGTGCCATCGCCGTGACGGTCCGGGACGACCAGCACCGAGCGTGTCGGGGTCGGGCGGGCGAGCAGCGCCTCGAGCTCCTGCGGGTCTATCAGCGGGCAGTCCGCGGCGGCCAGCAGCACCCGCGTGGCGCCGCTTGAGAGCGCATGGGTGATACCCAGAGTGGCGGCTTCGCTGTGGCTTGAGCCGGTGTCCTCGACCGTGGTCAGCCCGTGCTCGGCCGCGAGCCGGGTGGCCGTCGGGTCGGCGGTGACCAGGCAGATCTCGTCGATCGCCGGCACGCGTCGCAACGCCAGCAGGCAGTCGGAGAGCATCGCCTCGGCGAGCGCCCGCCGGTGACCGCCGGGGATGGCGGCGGCGAGCCGCTGCTTGGCAAGCTCAAAGCGCTTGACGGGAATGACCGCGAATGTGCTCACAGGCCATGCACGCTACCGGCTGAGGGCCGGCGTGTGAGTAGCGAGTCCGCAAAGGCAAGCGTCTGCGCGGCCAGGCGTGCGCGTCCCTGCGCACCGTCCATCAGCAGCTCCGTGCAGAGCGTGGGCAGCTCAAGCGGCGTCTGCTCATCGGTCACGATCCCGTCGAGCAGCCCCTCGTAGAGCTCCGCGATGCCGGCCGCGCTCAGCTCAACGCCGCGGTGGCGCATGAACGCCGCCGTGGGGCCCTTGAGCACGGTGCCTGCGACCAGCGGGCTGACAGCCACAACCGGCGCTGTGGCTGCTGCCAGCGCGGCGCGCAGTTCCGGGATCGCGAGGATCGGGCCGATCGAGATCACCGGGTTTGAGGGCCCGATCACGATCGTCTGCGCGCGCGCGATCGCGGCCAGCACCTCGGGCGTGGCGCCAGCGCTCCGGGCGCCGCTGAAGCGCACGTCCTCGACCTCGACCTCGCCCTGTCTGCGCGCGCGGATCATGAACTCCTGGAGCGTCCACCAGCGGCCGGTGGCCCTGATCCTGGTGCGCACGGGTAGGTCGCTCATCGGTAACACCGCGGCGCTGACGCCGAGCGCCTGGGCGATCTCATGCTGGGCGTCGGTCAAGCGGCGCCCGTCGGCCAGTGCTCTGGCCCTGAGGACCCCGATCGCGAGGTCCTGGTCGCCGAGGTTGAACCAGACATCTTCGCCGAGCTGGCCGAGCATCTCCATCACGCGGAAGCTGTCGCCGGCCAGGCCCCAGCCGCGCTCGTCGATGCGGTCGACCAGCCAGAAGGTGACCAGGTCAGGGTCGGGGGAGACGTGCGCACCGTAGATCTCGGTGTCGTCGCCGGTGTTGACGATCACGCTCAGCCGCTCCGGCCCGACCACGTCGAGCATGCCGCGCGCGAGCTTCGCGCCTCCCGTGCCCCCCGCGAGGACCACCACCTGACCTTGGTTCTCAGACAACGGCGCGAGCTTAGCTGGAGCGCGTGGGTCATGGCATGACCCGGGTAACGTTTGTGCCATGACAGAGGCGCTGCCCGCGAGCGTGAGAATCAGAGAGGTGGGGCCCCGTGATGGCTTTCAGAACGAGCCCGAGGTGCTTCCCACAGATGTGAAGCTGCGCCTGATCGAGCTGCTCGTGGCAAGCGGGGTGCGCCGCATCGAACTGACCAGCTTCGTGCGGCCGGACGTGATCCCGCAGCTGGCCGACGCGGAGGCGCTGCTCGAGCGCGTGCGGCTGCCGGCGCAGGTCAGCGCCAGCGTGCTGATCCCCAACGAGCGCGGGCTCGAGCGGGCGCTGCGCC
>JAJZID010000252.1 GCA_021810705.1 Actinomycetes bacterium | reverse complement strand
TGCCGGCGGAACTTGCGCTCGAGCTCCCGCGCCTGCTGCTCATCGTAGGCCTCGCTGGCCTTTTCGATCAGCGACAGCACATCTCCCATGCCGAGGATGCGCTGCGCCATCCGCTCCGGGTAGAAGCGCTCGAACTGGTCGAGCTTCTCACCTGTCGAGGCATACATGATCGGCTTGCCTGTGACCGCCTTGACCGACAGCGCCGCACCGCCGCGCGCGTCGCCGTCGAGCTTGGTGACGATCACACCGTCCAGAGCGACGGTCTGGCTGAACTGCTCGGCGACCTGCACCGCATCCTGGCCGGTCATCGCGTCGATCACCAGCAGCACCGCATCCGGCCGGATCGCCTTGCGGATCTCGGCAAGCTCGCGCATCAGCTCCTCGTCGACGTGCAGCCGGCCACTGGTGTCGACGATCAGCACGTCCTTGCCGTCGGCTTGGGCACGATCCCGGGCCCAGGCGGCGATCTGCACGGGGCTCTTCTCCGTGCCCTGCTCGTAGACCTCGGCCCCCGCCCGCTGGCCCACCTGGATCAGCTGCTGAACCGCGGCCGGCCGGTAGACGTCGCAGGCGGCGAGCGCAACCGACGAGCCGTGCTGCTCGCGCAGGTAGCGGGCGAGCTTGGCGGTCGCGGTCGTCTTGCCTGAGCCCTGCAGCCCCGCCATCAGGATCACGGTCGGCGGGCGCGACGCGAAGTGCAGGTCCTGCGCCTCTCCTCCCATGAGCGCCGTCAGCTCGTCGTGGACGATCTTAACCACCTGCTGGCCAGGGTTCAGCTGACCGATCACGTCCGCCCCCAGCGCACGCTCACGCACAGCCGCGGTGAAGCTCTTGACGACCTGGAAGTTGACATCCGCCTCGAGCAGGGCCAGACGGATCTCCCGCATCGCAGCGCTGATGTCGGCCTCGGTCAGCGTGCCGTGGCCGCGCACGTCGCTGAGCGTCGCCTGCAGCTTCTCAGAGAGGGAGTCGAACACCGCTGCAGAGATTAGCCGGATGGCCGCTGCCGCCGGCCCGCTGGCCGGCGGCAGCGCAAAACCTATCTCCGGGCGATCACATCACGCGAGCACATCAGATGATGCGCTCTTCGCCGAGCCCTTCGGTCGGCAGTACACGGCCGAGCGTCGGCCGTGCGCGCAGGTAGGCGCTGCCCTTGGCGGCGTAGTAGACGATCGGGATGATCCCGATCGCGACAGCCCCCATGCCGATCCCGATCTCGGGCCCGGTGAGGGACCCACCGATCAGCGACTCGATGAAGATGTAGAGCATGAAAATCCCGCCCAGCAGCGGGAAGACCAGCATCAGCAGGAAGTTGCTGAGTGATTGGAAGGCGAGCTTGCGGAACGCCACCGCGGCGGCGATACCGGCCAGGCTGTAATAGATCGCGATCTGCAGGCCGATCGCGTTGATCGCGTCGGTCAGCACGGTGCTCACCGAGTTGGCGAAGCTCGAGACGACAAACAGCGCCACGGAGATCACCGCCACGACCGCCGTCGCGAACACCGGGGTGCGCCACTCCGGGTGCAGCTGGCCGAAGCGAGCGGGCAGCGTGTGCTGGCTGGCCATCGACCACAGCGAGCGCGTGACCTGGATCAGCGTGGTCTCAAGCGTGGCGATCGTTGAGAGCGCGACCGCGACGATCATCAGCTTGCCGCCGACACCGCCACCAACGATGTGGCCGAGGTTCTCAAGCACGTTGCTGCTCGAACCGACGGTCTTGGCCGGAACGTCCATGTTGACGACGATCGTGAAGGCCTCGAAGAGCAAAAAGACGATGCCCACGCCGATCATGCCGCCCGCACCCGAGTGCTTCTCGCTGTCATGCGTCTCCTCGCCCAGGTTCGAGGAGACGTCCCAGCCCCAGTAGTAGAAGGCCGCGATCAGCGCGCCGGCGACGAAGCTGGCGCCGCTGCCGTTGAAGGCGCTGAAGTGGCTGAAGCCAAGCCAGCTGAGCGAGAAGCTGATGTGCGGGTGGGCTGGGGCGTTGACGAAGCCGAGCACGGCAAAGGCCACCAGCAGCACGAGCTCGATCGAGGACATGATCCACTGCGCGTTGGCTGTGATTCGGACACCGCGCGCCACGAAGTAGGCCATCACCAAAAACCAGACCGACCCGACGAGCGCCACCCAGCCAGCCTGGCTGGCGGCTGCGGAGGAGAACAGCGAGAGCGTCACCTGCCCGGCCGGGAAGGAGCCCGCGACCATGAACAAGAGCGCTGAGACGATCAGGCACCAGCCGGCCAGCCAGCCAAGGTAGGGGTGCAGCACACGCCCGACCCAGGCGTAGGCGGCGCCGGCGCTTGCGCCCATCTTGTTGAGCTGGTGGTAGGCGATCGCGATGCCGAACATCGGGATCCCGCACCACAGAAGCGCAGCCGGCCCCGCGAAGCCGACGGTCCCGACCAGCAGGGCGGTGGTGGCGGCGATCGAGTAGGCGGGCGCGACACCCGCCACGGCCATCACGATTGCGTCCAGAAAGCCCAGCGCACCCTTGTCCAGACCATGGGAATGGCCGGTTTCACCACTTGCAGCTGCCTCGCTTACAGCAGACACACAAACCCCCCTTTACTCACCAAGAGACACGATTGGCCGCGGAGACTAACTCCCCGGTCGGCGGCAGACGAGCAATTCGCTACTTGCTGTCCTCTGAAGCGGCGCCGTTCTGGTCAGCCTGTCCAAAGATCCGGCCCAGGTCGCCGACGGCCTGCGTGAACTCCGAAGGGATCACGAACACCTTGTTGGCATCTCCCTGGGCGAGCCTGGGCAGCATCTGCATGTACTGGTAGCGCAGCACCTTCGGGTCCGGGTCCGCGCTGTGGATCGCCTCAAAGACCGTCTGGATCGCCTGCGCCTCGCCCTGGGCCCGCAGGATCGCCGCCTGCTTCTCGCCTTCGGCGGTCAGGATCGCGGCACGCTGCTGACCCTCGGCGGTCAGGATCTGCGACTGCTTGACGCCCTCCGCGTTGAGGATCGCGGCGCGCCGATCGCGCTCGGCGCGCATCTGCTTCTCCATCGCCTCCTGGATCGATCCCGGCGGGTCGATTGACTTCAGCTCGACCCGGTTGACACGGATGCCCCACTTGTTGGTGGCTTCGTCGAGCACGCCGCGCAGCTGCGCGTTGATGTGGTCGCGGCTGGTGAGCGCGTCCTCGAGGCTCAACGATCCGATCACGTTGCGCAGCGTCGTGACCGTGATCTGCTCGATCGCCTGCAGCGGATTGGCGACCTCGTAGGTCGCCGAGCGGGCGTCGTTGACGGTGAAGTAGAGGACCGTGTCGATCTGGACCACCAGGTTGTCCTGGGTGATCACCGGCTGTGGCGCGAAGGTCACGACCTGCTCACGCAGGTCGATCAGCGGCCGCAGGCGGTCCACGAACGGGACGAGCACCGTCATCCCCGGCCCCAGCGTGCGGTTGTAGCGGCCCAGACGCTCAACTATCCCAGCCTTCGCCTGTGGCACGATCCGCACCGTTCGCGCGAAGAGGATCACCAAAAAAACGACCACGACCGCCGCGACTATTGCTCCCACCATCTGGTCCCCTCTCCGTAGCTCTTGGCCTACTCCATGACGAGCGCGGTAGCGCCCCTGATCTCGACAACCTGGACGCTGGTGCCCGGTTCGATCACCCTGTCCTCGTCAAACGAGCGGGCGCTCCAGACCTCGCCATCGATCCGGACCCGGCCGACGCCCTCGTGGTTGGCGATCCGCTCGGTCACCAGCGCCTGTCGGCCGACCAGAGCTGCCGCGCCCGTCCGCAACTCGGGGCCGCTGTTCAGCCGGTGGTGCACCAGCGGGCGCACCGACATCAGCGTGAGCACGGTGGCGAG
>JAJZID010000251.1 GCA_021810705.1 Actinomycetes bacterium | reverse complement strand
CGCTCGGGCGATGCGAGCAACGTGGTGCCCGCACGCGGCGAGCTGGTCTTTGACCTGCGCGCCGACGACACCGAGCAGTTCAAGCGCGTGGTCGATGCGCTGCCGGCGGAGGTGGGTGGCGTACGGATTGAACCGGTGATGGAGCGCGTCTGGCCCGCCATGGACGCGCGCGCAGGCGCCGCGCCGCTGCTCGAACGCGCGGCGGGGCTGCTGGGTGAGCCGCTGGTGGCGCGTGCGCGCGGCGGCGCCAGCGATGCAAGCCACCTGGCAACCGTGATTGGGCTCACCGTCGACGGTCTGGGCCCGCGCGGCGGCGGCGCGCACACACCGGATGAGTTTCTGCACCTGCCGTCTCTGGAGCGGCGCGTGGCGGTGGCCCTGGCGCTTGCTCGGGCTGCCATGCTTGAGCAGTGAGTGACGAGCGTCCCGGACGGACCTGGGCGCAACATCTGCGCCAGGCGCGGTTCAAAGCGCCGATCCGGTCAGACGGTCCGATCACGCTGGGCGCGATCGTGCTTGTCATGTGGCTGGTCGAGGTGGCAAATGCGCTGGACGGTTACCGGCTTGACCGGGATGGCATCTACGCGCGCAACATCACGCGCTTCTGGGGCATCCTGAGCTCGCCCTTCATCCACGCGAGCTTCCAGCACCTGTTCGATAACACGATCCCGTTCGTCGTGCTGGGCCTGATCATCGCCCTGCAGGGCGCCCGACGTCTGCTCATCGTCACCGGCTTCATCGCCGTCATCGGCGGTCTCGGTACGTGGCTGATCGGCCCTGGTAACGCGAGCACCATCGGGGCAAGCGGGATCGTCTTCGGTTACGCGACCTATCTGATGGCCCGCGGCTTCTTCGACCGCCGGCTTGGGGAGATCGCGATCGGCATGCTGGTCGCGCTGGTTTGGGGGGCGGTACTGCTCGCGAGCCTGGTGCCGCACACCGGCATCTCCTGGCAGGACCATCTCTGCGGTGCCGTCG
Organism: Actinomycetes bacterium; assembly: GCA_021810705.1. GTDB lineage: Bacteria > Actinomycetota > Thermoleophilia > Solirubrobacterales > Solirubrobacteraceae > Palsa-465. The sequence goes on along the minus strand of JAJZID010000251.1, from coordinate 2,863 downwards.
CCGGGTTGATCGTGGCCTGGAGGCTGGCGCGCTCAGATCAACGCCAGCGCGTCGAGACCCCGGCCACCGGGACGCAAGCGGCTTGAGGCATAAGGCCCCCGCCGGAAGGGCTCCTGGCTGCGCGGGCCGCTAGGCTGCTTCGCCGTGCGCATCTTCTCAGGCATTCAGCCCACGGGCCGCAAGCACCTGGGCAACTACATCGGCGCGGTCGAACAGTACGTGGCCGGTCAGCAGCGCGGCGACGGGATCTACTGCATCGTCGATCTGCACGCGATAACGGTGCCCTACGACCCGGCGCAGCTGCGCAGCGACGTCTACGACCTGGCGGCGGTCCTGCTCGCCGCCGGCATCGAGCCGCAGCGTTCGATCCTTTTGCGCCAGAGCGACGTGGCCGAGCACACCGAGCTGCAGTGGCTGCTGATGAGCTCGACCGCCTACGGCGAGCTGACGCGCATGACCCAGTTCAAGGACAAGTCCGCCCAACACGAATTCATCTCCGCCGGGCTCTTCGGCTACCCGGTGCTGATGGCCGCGGACATCCTGCTCTACCGGACCGACCAGGTGCCGGTGGGTGATGACCAGCGCCAGCACGTCGAGCTGACGCGCGACGTGGCCCAGCGCTTCAACGCCCGCTTCGGCGAGGTCATGGTGATCCCCGAGGGCTACTACCCGCCGGTGGGCGCACGGATCATGGATCTGCAGAACCCAGAGCGCAAGATGTCGACGACGGGCGGTAGCCCGCAGGGCACCGTGTACGTGACCGACGAGCCCGACGTGATCATCAAGAAGTTCCGCACGGCCGTCACCGACTCTGGCCGCGAGATCCGCCACCACCCCGACAAGCCCGGGGTCAGCAACCTGCTCGAGATCCTGGCGGCCGTGCGTTCAAGCTCTGTTGAGGAGCTGGAACGCGAGTTTGATGGGGTTGGCTACGGTGACTTCAAGCTCGCCGTGGGCGAGGCTGTGGCGGGGTACCTGTCGCCCGTGCGCGAGCGTTACACGCAGCTGCGGGCGGATGAGCCCGCGCTCGAGGCGGAGCTCGAGCACGGCGCGCAGCGTGCCCGGGAGATCGCCGCCGAGACGATGCGCGCCGTGCGCGAGGCGATGGGAGTCGGCCGCCGGGCAGGATAAGCTCGCAGTCTGTGAGCCAGAAGCACGCCATCCGCAGGTCGCTGCGGCTCGTCGACCTCGAGCTCGATCTGGAGATCTTCAACGGCCCCTTCGACCTGCTGCTGACGCTGATCCTGCGTGAGGAGGTCGACCTGCTCGAGGTTGACCTGGCCGACATCGTGATCTCCTACATCGACCACCTCGAGGCTCGTGGTGAGCTCGACCTCGAGGCCGCGACCGAGTTCCTCGTGCTGATCGCGGCGTTGCTCGAGCTGAAATCGCGGCTGATGCTGCCCGGGGAGGAACTGGAGGAGCTCGAGCTCGATCCTGGCCAGGCCGCCGCCGAACTGGTGGAGCGGCTGCTTGACGCGCACCGCTACCGCGGTGCCGGTGCGCAGCTGGCTGACGACCTGCGCGCCCAGGCGGGGTACCGCTTCCGCTCCGCGCCGCTGCCCGAGAGCCTGCGCCGCGCCGCGCTCAGCGACGCCACCACGAGCTACGAGCCGACGCTGCTGGCGGCGGCGATCGGCCGCCTGCTCGAGCTTCCGCCCGAGGTGGACGTCCGCCACATCTCGGTCCCGAAGGTCACGGTGGCCGACCGCCTCACGCACCTGCGAAGGCTGCTTCGCCGCGGCGCCTTCGACTTCGAGGAGGCGGTCACCGGCGCCGACCGGGTCACGGTCGCGGTGACGATCTACTCGCTGCTCGAGCTCTACAAGCAGGGCGAGCTGACCTGGGCTCAGTCAGAGCCGTTTGGCCCGATCGAGGTGCGGCCGTCCGCGCAGCGCCACACGACGCTCGGATCGGCGGCGGCATGAGCATAACCATGGCCGCCAAGATCGAGGCGTTGCTCTTCCTCTCACCGGATCCGCTCACCGTCGACGCCCTCGCCACCGCCACCGAAGCCGACGTCCAGGACGTGCGTGCCGCGATCGAGGAGCTTGTCCAAAGCTACGCGCAGGCGGGTCGCGGGCTCGTGCTGCGGGAGCTGGCGGGCGGCTTTTCGCTCTCATCGCACCCGGAGGCTGAGGAGGCCGCGCGGCAGCTGTTCGCGCGGCCCAGAACGCCCGCGCTGACCGCGGCACAGGCTGAGACGCTCGCGATCATCGCCTACCTGCAGCCGGTCTCACGGCCGGAGATCGCCAGGATCCGTGGCGTCAACGCCGAGTCGGCGGCGGCGACGCTGCTCGAACGCGGACTCATCGAAGAGTCCGGGCGCTCCCAGTTCGGGGCGGTCCTGTACCGCACGACCGACCTGTTCCTGCGTCTGTTCGGGTTGCGCAGCATCGACGAGCTGCCGCCGCTTGACGCCTTCCAGGCGCCACCGGAGCTCGAAGCGGAGCTGCGCGAGCGGTTGCTGCGCGCCGGGGAGGCGCGCGCCGGCGTCTGAGCGGGCGTGGGCTGCGCTCACCGCCGGCGCCGCAGCGTGGCTAGGCGGCCACGGCTCCGGCTGCAAGCTGTCCACAGGCGGCGGCGATCTCGCGGCCGCGGGTGAGCCGCACAGTCGCGCCCAGTCCATGGCGCTCGAGCTCGGCGGCGAACGCCGCGATCGCGCCCGGGGTCGATCCCTCCAGGCCTGTCCCGGTCGGGTTATACGGGATCAGGTTGACCTTGAAGATCGTGGGGTCGAGGATCGCCGCCAGCTCGCGCGCCTGGCCGACTGAGTCGTTGACGCCCGCAAGCATCACGTACTCGACGAACACGCGCCGGCGCTTGCGTGCGTAGAAGCGTTCGCAGGCTGCGAGCACGTCGG
>JAJZID010000250.1 GCA_021810705.1 Actinomycetes bacterium | reverse complement strand
GAGACGATCGAGTAGGCGATGCGGCGGCCGTGGGCGCTGTAGTAAACGGTGGTCGCGGTGCGGTCACCGAGCCTGTCACGGCGTTCACCGACGCTGCGCCAGCCACCGTAGGGACGCCAGTTGGGAAAGCTGAGGTCGCCCACGCGGGCGTTGAGCCGGTAGGGCGAGTCGGGCACAGGGCCCGGCGCTGGCGCGTCTGGAGCGCGCTGCGCGAGCGTGGCCGCCTGCGCCAACGATGGTGCGCCCGGGCCGCTTGCCGCGACCACGGCAACGGCGGCCAGCGCCGCGACGAGCGCCGTAGCGACACCCAGCCCGCCCAGCCGTGGCCGCCGCTGGCCGCGCACCGACGTGCGTCCGGCGTCGAGTTGCGCGACGCGCTCGCGCAGGCGCTGAGGAGCTCGCTCCTGGGCGGCGGCAGCGTGCAACAGATCGCGAACCCGCGCCGCGCGCGCGAGCGCCGGGCTGTCAGGGGAGTGGTTGTCTTCGGGCATGTTCTGCGGATGTCCCACCGGCGGTGCTGAGGCCGAGCTTGCTTGCGCCAAAGGCGCAGGCAAGCTTCACTTCTCAACAGAACAGGACGCCCGCTGGCTGCAGATCCTTCCCAGCGGCGCGCTCAAGCACCGGCGCCGTTGCCGTCGGTCCCGGACGGGGGTGTGTACTTGAACTCTTCCTCGGATCCGAAAAGCGCGTCGAGCACCTTGCTGCGCGCGCTCTCAGACGCCGCAAGTGTTGCCGCCGCGCCGAGGATCACGAGCGAGAAAAGCCTTGAGACGCGTCGCTTCTTGCGCTTGGGTTCCCGTTCCGCCTTGCCTGTCGGCTTGGACTCCGCCTTGGCTGAGCGTGACCGTCGTCTGAGCATTGGTTCTCCCCTCGGTAGTGGTCTCGGGCTCGGACTTCCGAGCATAGACGCCAGGCAGTGCTCACAGGCGATAGTGCTGCAGTTCGCCCGCGAGCTCCAGCCGACCGCCAAAGCCGGTGCGCGCGGCCGCGCGCAGGGCGCGCGGATCGTGCAGGTCGGAGTAGTGGGTCAAAAGCAGCGTCCGGGCGCCCGCCGCCTGCGCGAGCTCCCCGGCCTCAGCCGCGGTCAGATGGCCGCGAACGTGCAGGCCACGGTGCGGTCCCGGGCCCTCGGTCGCCTCGAGCATGAGCAGCGGCGTGTCACGAGACAGCTCGACGAGCGCTGCGTTTGGCCCGCAGTCAGCCCCAAAGGTGAGCCGTCCACCGCCGTCCGCACGGATGTCACAGGCCCAAGCGCGCACGTAGTGGGGCACCTCGGCAAAGCTCACGGTCAACGGCCCTACCCGCAGCGGCAGGTTCGGGTCGTACTCGCGCACCGTGAACGCCTCGTCGATCTGCGATCCCATGCCGAGCGCACGTGAAAAGTCGTTCAGCACGGCGGCCGCGCCCGGTGGAACCCACAGCGGCGGCCGCGCCGGGCTCGCAAGTCCAAGCCCATGGGCGAGAGCAAAGCCCAGTGGCAGCAGGTCCATGGCATGGTCCGCGTGCGGATGGCTCACAAGCACAGCGTCGATCGAAGCCAGATCGGCCAACTGGCGCAGCTTGGCGACCACGCCGCCGCCGCATTCGACCAGCAGCTTGAAGGAGCCCTCGGCGACCAGATACCCGCTCTGCGCCCCACCCGCGTCCGGCATCGCCGGCGACTTGCCGACCACGGTCAATTCCATCTTCGGCGCAGGCTAGTCGATCGATCGGCACGTACGCTCGCGGCCACCGCCGCGCCGCGCCCCTCAGGCGTGCAGGACCAGCTGCTCGCTGGGTGGCGGAAAGGACCATGCGACCTGCAGCTGGCGCTCCTTGCGGAAACTCAGGCGCAGCTGGCTCGGTGGCCTGAGGCCCTCTGGCCGGTTGGGCCGGAAGGTCGCGCAGGGACCCGTGTCGCTGACTGCGCAGAGCATGTTCTGCCTGAAGAAACAGCCATCGCAGGACACTCGCCCGGCACGGGTACGACTTGCAGCCATAGACCAGACACCTCTTCTGTAGTGAACCTCGGCCCAGCGCCCCCCGGCGCTAAGGCACGTGCCATCAAAGCGCGTCAGCGCCGCTGGCGCCAGCACGAATTCCGGAAAACGCAAACACTTTCGCGCATACCGTTTTCCCTGCTATTTGCGGATATAGGTCGATGCTCGAGGAGAAAGGGCCGCACTTTCCGTAGCTTTCAGTCGGCGATGCGGATTCTCATCACCGGTATCACTGGCGCGATCGGCGGCGCGCTAGCCCCAGAGCTGCTGCGCGATGGGCATGAACTTCACGCCCTGACCAGGAATGCGCGCAGCCACTCGCTCGCGCAGCTCTCCGGCCGGATCCACATCCACACCGGCGACACCGTCTCGGGCGCGGGCTTGGATAGGGCACTTGAGGGTGTGGAGCTGGCCTACTACCTCATTCACTCGATGGAGAGCGTGCGCGCAACAGCCGGGCAGGATCAGAGCTTCCCCGCCCGCGAGCGCCGCGGCGCCGAGAACTTCGCCGCCGCCGCGATACGGGCCGGGGTGCAGCGCGTCGTCTACCTCGGCGGGCTTATCCCGGACGGCCCTCTGTCCGACCACCTCGCGAGCAGGCTCGCGGTCGAACGAATGCTGCTTGAAGCCCTGCCAGAGTCGACAGCGCTACGAGCCTCAATCGTGATCGGACCGCGCTCGCGCTCCTTTCGCCTGCTGGTCCGGCTGGTGGAACGAATGCCAGTTCTGCTCATCCCGGACTGGGGCCGCTATCGCACGATGCCGGTTGACCAGCGCGATGTGGTAAAGGCGCTGAGAGCCTGCCTCCAGCCGAGCGCGATCGCCGGTCGCTCACTGGACCTCGTCGGGCCCGACCAGGTCACCTACCGTGAGCTGATCGAGCGCATCCGTGACCAGCTGCTGCTGGACCGCCCCGCCGTGAGTCTGCCGGGGTTAACGCTGACGGCGATCGCCAGCAGACTGTCGGCCGCGATCGCCGCTGAGGACGCGACGCTGGTCGAGGCGCTCATGCAGGGGCTCACGACCGACCTGCTGCCACGTCAGGAGCTCGCCACGCACGTTCTTGGGTTACGACCGCACAGCCTCGATGCAGCGATCGAGCGGGCCCTGCGTGATTGGGAACTGACCGAGCCGCTCGGTGGGCGCTAGTGTCAAGACACCGGGCAACCGCTTGAGATGAACCCCGTCCACGTCGAGATCGAGATCGCTGCGCCACCGGAGCGCGTCTGGCAAACAGTCATGGACCCCAATCGGCTGGCCGACTGGGTAACGATTCATCGCTCAGTCAAGCTCAGATCTGATGACCCGGCCAAGCGCGGCGCTCAGATGGACCAGGTTCTGCAGATTCTCGGCGTGCCGTTCAAGGTGCATTGGACGCTCGAGGCCGTCGAAGCACCACGGCATGCCGAGTGGCACGGCCGCGGCCCAGCGCTGTCTCGCGCACTCATCTCATACGCACTGACCCCCACGGCCGACGGTGGCACGCGGTTTGAGTACGTCAACGAATTCCACCCTCCTGGCGGTGCGCTCGGCGGCGTCGCCTCACGCGTGCTGATCGGTCAGGTACCCGAGCGCGAAGCCCACGAGTCACTGCTGCGGCTCAAAGGTGTAATCGAAGCCTCGTGACAATCCGGTATGGTTACAGTGCCGACGCAACCGCGTCGTCATGTGACTTAAAGGAGACCATATGGCCGGCTTCATCGATTCGGCTGTGCAAGACATAGACAACCGCCTGGGAGAGCTCAAGGAAGAAGAGAGCCGCCTGCTCGCCGCTCGCGCGGCGCTGGTCGGCGGCTCAGCTCGCGTCGCCGCCGCCAAGCCGGCGCCCGCGCGCGCCGCGACCGGCAGCTCCCGCCGACGTGCGGGCCGGACC
>JAJZID010000249.1 GCA_021810705.1 Actinomycetes bacterium | reverse complement strand
CGGTGCGCTCGCGCGCAAACCCCCACGGCGCAAGCGGCCCGTCACAAACCGGGCAGCGCAAACGCCCAGCCACCAGATCAGCTTCCACCACCACCTGCTCTGCGCTCATCGCCATCACACTCACACAGCACCACGCTCCTCACCTGGGTCAGGCTCTCAACGACCCCTCACACGAGCCCCCCGGGGCGACTCGTGTTGCAAGCAATATCAGACCCCGGCCGCACCGGCAAACGACGCCACCAGCATGGTGATCAGCAGCATCACCGCTGGCGGTACGGCAGCGGCCAGCATCCGCAAATTGCGGACGAACACCACGGCCCAGCCGGTCATCACCACCATGCTGGCGTTGACCGCTATCAGCAGCCGAGCACATCACCACGCTCAACGGCGTTCGAGGCCCCAACCGTCACCACCCAGCGTGTCGCTCAACACGAAGGGATCGCGTTGACGCGATGACGGTTAGTCGCCAAAGCAGAAGCCAAGGTCGAGGGGATCGATCTGCAAAAGCGCTCGTGATGCCCGGCGGGTTGGCGGGCCGCCGGGTCTCGCTCCTGCCAGGCGACCGGTGTGGCCCATTAGCCGCAGCAGATTTTTGCCTCTCCGTGTCGCCGCGATGTAGGTTTAGCCTTATCGTCCATCCGAGCTTAGGGGGAACCGAAATGGCCGCACCGACACGCGAGGACGCCGAGCTCATGCTCCAAGTTCTGCAGTGGGCAGCGTCAATCGGTATGAAGGAAGCTGGAGCCGCAGTCATGGCTGAGGATTTCGATCCTGAGTCAGCAGAGCCCAGCGACGACGCGGTGTCGACCGTGCTCGCCGTGGGCGAGGTAATCGGCGCGTTGGTCAAGCACCAACTCCTCAACCGAGAGCTCGTTGAGGACATTATCTGGGTATCGGGATCGTGGGCGCGTGTCGGGCCGGCTGCACTCAAGGTCCGCGTAGAGGCCGGTGAGCCACGCCTCTACGAGAACTTTGAGGCGCTGGCCAAAGCTTCCTGAGGCTCGGCACTTGGACGAGGCGGATCGTCGGCCCGGCATCGGACCGAAGGTGGTAAGCGAGCGTCGACTGGCGTGCTAGCTCCTTAGACCCCACCGGCAGAATCTGGCGGCCGCCGTTCACAACTGCGCCCGGTGCTCGCGGTACGAACACCGGGCTCACGCTTTCGGAGAACGCGGACGTAAGCGCTCGGTCGCTCCCGCGCAACTAGGCGCGTGGTGTGTGGTCGGGTAGGTCCGGCGCCGAGAGGCGCCGGACCTACCCGACCGAACGTCACTCGCGAGAGTCGCGCCGCTGGCGGCGAGCGGGTCGCTCGGGCCGTCGGTCGCTGTACCCGCTTTGCTGCTCCGACAGGCACGACCAACATATGTACAAGAGCAGCCGCTTCTTGGACAATTCGGGTCATGGCGAGCATGACCATCAGCGCCGCGCGCCAGAACCTCCCGGGAGCGGTGGATAAGGCCCAGACCGAGCCAGTGATTCTCGAGCGCTAGGGGCGCGCGGCGGCGGTACTGGTCAGCCCCGAGCACTACGCCCGGCTTGTGGCCGCGCTCGAGGACGCCGAGGACGTCGACGCGTTTGACGCCGCCATGGCCGAAGCAGGCGCGAACATTCCCTGGGAGCAAGCCAAGGCCGACCTGGGCTGGGAGTGAGCAGATATCGGATCGAGTTGCGCCCGGCCGCCGTGCGGGCGCTGCGCAAGCTCGACCCGCCGGTTGCCCGCCGCATCCAGGCAGCGATCGCGCTGCTGGTCGAAGATCCCCGGCCGCCGGCTTCTCGACCACTACGCGGGCGTCTTGCGTGGCGGGCGCTCGTCGGTGACTATCGCGTGATTTACACGATCAAAGACGACGTGCTGCTCGTCATCCTGACCCGGATCCTGGAGTGAAAGCGGTAGTCGCTCGGTCAGCTGACAACTTCGACGGTCGGTCGTGCTCGGGCGAGCCGGCCGTCGGTCGTAAGTAGCGTTGCGCGCAGTTCGGTGGCCAGTTCGACGTAGAGGGCGTCCACGAGCCGAAGCTGGTCGCGTTGCGACCAGGCGCCTGCCAGCAAGCCAGCCAGCGGATGACGGATGATCGGGGCGAGAGCGATCTCGCTCAAGGCGGCCGAAACGGTTTTGGCATCAAGCTCAGCGGCGCGATGCAGCCGGCCCAGCGCAGATAGTGCCTCCGCGTCGATGTGCGCTGGGGCATGCAGGTCGCAGCCCCGCAGCCGCTGACGAACTGCAACTCCGTGTGGCGTGCCGATCAACGCCTCGACCAGTGCGGAGGCGTCAAGAACAACGGTCTCAGGCACCGAACTCGTCGCGGGCTTCGTCCAGGGCGCTGATCACGGCCTCGTGGGTCAGCTCTGTGTCTGGCAAGCGCTGCAGCCGCTTGAGCCAAACATCGGTCTCAATGCTGGCGAGGGCACCACGGATCGCCTCCTGCGCGACGCCCGAGACGTTCACGCCTGCGGCGCGGGCACGGTTGGCGAGCTCGTCGGGGAGGTATACGTTCACGCGAGCCATACACACATTATACACACAGGCGGTGCGGGTATCGCTTCCTCCTCGCCGACGACCCAAAGTCAGCGAGTGCGTGACTGTTCAGGTGGTGGCTGCGAGCCACGGCTGGCGGTCAGCGAGTTGGGTTGGCGCCTCGAGGAGGCTCTGGCCCTGCTTTCTTGGGGCTCGTGGGGTAGTTGTAGGTGAGGTCACGCGAACGCGCGTTCGGTTGGGAGTGTGACATTGCCGGGGCCGCCCGTGAGGTGAACGAGAGCCAGTGCGGCTTTGGCGGAGCGCAACAGGAGTGCGGTGCGGCGGCTCCGACCAGCGCGGTGGACGGCGCTGGTCGCCTCAGACGCCGTCCATCGTCTGCCGCTCGGCGAGCGCCCGCTCGACGCGGCTCCACTGCTCAAGCGAGACGACCACGGCACGCATGCGATTGCGCTGCGTGAGCACGAGCTTCTCGACCTCGCCGTCCTCGAGTTCGGTGAGCATGGAGCCGAGATCGCGCATTGCCTCGCGCACGGTGCGCAGCTCGTCTGGGCGGATGCGGATCGAAGGGGTCTCGTCGATCATGACGCCGAAACGTAGACGAGGCCGCGGACGACTGGCGACATAGCGTCGACAGATCCGCGACGTGGTTCCGTCCGCGGGCCCTGCCACCGTGTGCGCAGGATGGAGGATCCCGCCCGCTTCAAGCCGTTCTCGTATCTGACGGCGCAGAACGCCGACCTGTACCGCCGGGTAATGCTCGCGTTCGTCGCCGCCAAGCGTCGCTTCGTCGTGCACCTGCGCGCCGAGGACATCGGGCAGTCATTGCCCGGTGATGATCTGCAGGCGATCACCGATGCGCTCAAGCAGCTCGTGGCCTGGGGCAATCTGCGGGCCGACCCCGACACGAGCAGGGTGACGAGCGTTGAGGACTTCCACCGCGCCCGTTTTCTTTATCAGCTCACGCATGCCGGCGAGGCGGCCGAGCGGTCACTGGCGGTCTACGACGAGCAGCTCGGTCGTCGCGGAGCGCTACAGGCGGTCGCGCTCGGGGACATCGCGGCCGGCTTGCGTGCGTTGCGTGCGCTCGCCGCCGAGCCCGAACCCGATGTCGGCCGCAGCGGCCTCGTCCTGCGCGACCTCGTCGGACGCTGCGGCGACCTTGCCGAGAACGCCCAGGCGTTCATGGGTTCGCTGCAGCGCACGATCGACCTCTACGAGCTGGAGGTTGACGCCTTCCTCGCCTACAAAGACCGGCTGATCGATTATCTCGAGCGCTTCATCAAGGGCCTCGCAACCACCGGCGCCGAGATCGCAGAGCTGCTCGGCGAAATCGGCGAGGCCGACGTCGACAGGCTGCTCAGGCTGGTGGCCGAGCGCGA
>JAJZID010000248.1 GCA_021810705.1 Actinomycetes bacterium | reverse complement strand
CCGCGCCGACGCGCAGCTGATCGTCTCCCGCCACCGGCTGATCGAGCGCTTCCTGACCGATGTGGTCGGCGTGCCGTGGGACGATGTGCACGAGGAGGCCGAGCGGCTCGAGCACGCGATGACGCCGCGGTTTGAGGCGTACGTGAGGGCAAGTGTCGGCGACGCCGACACTTGCCCTCACGGCCATCCGATCCGCGTCGGCGAGCGGATCCAGGGGGTGCCGCTGGCCGACTGTGAGGTTGGCGCCACGATCACCGTGCTGCGCCTGGAGAACGAGGCCGAGGACCTCCTGCACTACCTGATGTCCCGGCGTGTCCATCCTGGCCTGCGAGCCGTGGTGGCCGCCAAGGACGGGGAGCTGATCACGATCACGCCACAGGCGGGCGGCGAGCCCACGAGCCTCACGATCAGCGTCGCCGAGACCGTCTCTGTGACCGCCGAGCCCTCACCGCCGCCGCGCACCGCGCTGCCCGAGCAGCTGGTGCTGGGGCAGGGGCGCTACGGGCGTTAGGCCCCGGGTGGCGATGCGGCGACGAGCCGCCTGTTTGCTCGGCCTGACTGGTTGTCCGGCGCTCCAGGCGCCTCCCGCACCTGCTTCGGGCGTGCGAGGAAGGTGCCCGTCACCTGAGCGGCCAGTTACGCGGACCAGGGGTTGATGATGTCGATGCCGAGGCCCTCGAAGTGGCGGGTGTTGCGTGTGGCGAGGCTGGCTTTGCGCACGGCGGCGAGCAGCTGGGCGAACGTGTCCTCAAGCTGCTGTCGCCGGCGGCCTGGTTTGAGCAGCTCAAGGCCGGTCTGCACCTCGAACACCGTGATCGAGGTGGTTCAGATCGACTCCGCCGGCTGCTCGTCAAGCCACGCCGAGACGACATTGGTGTCAAGCAGGATCACCCGTCAAACTGCGCCGGGCGAGCTGGCTGTCCACGCAGTTCGACGATGTCCTCATCCAGTCCGACATTCGCAAAGCGCGCGGCGATCCGCGAGCCGAGCTTGGTGGGCGGCTGGCCCTCATCGCGCACAGCGTTGCGCAGAATGTCGCGCACCTCTTCCTCAGTGCTGCGGCCGTGCTGACGCGCGCGTCGCTGAAGCTTGGCCTTCACGTCATCCTCGAGCTGTCTGATCAAGATCTGTGCCACACCAGGACGCTATCGCTCTATCACCGTGTTCAGGAGGACCCGCCTCCACCCCCAGCTGAGGTCACCTCGCGGTAGGCGTCGGCCAGCCGGGCGACGCCCTCCTCGATCTCGGCGACGGTCACGCCCGCGTAGGCCAGGCGCAGCGTCGACTCGTGGCCCTCGAGCACGAAGTCGGTGCCCTTGACGAACTGGACGTTGCGGGCGGCGGCGGCGGTGAACAGCGCCGCCACATCGGTGCCCTCGGGTAGCTCGACCCACATGAAGTAGCCGCCCTGCGGCTTGACGAAGCGGGCGTCGGGCAGCTCGCGTTCGAGCGCCGCCGCCAGCGCCTGCGCGCGCTGTGCGAGCGCTGTCTTGACCGTCTGAATCGAGCGCTCGATCGCACCCGAGCGGGCGAACTGGTTGACGATCCCCTGGGCGACCATGTTCGGCGAGATGTAGGTGCCGGTCGCGAGCTTCTCGATCTGGGCGATGATCGGCCGTGGGCCGACGAGGTAGCCGACCCGGATGCCGGGCGCGACCGTCTTTGAGAACGAGGAGGCGTAGACGACGTTCTCAGGGTCCAGCGAGAGCATCGTCGGCAGCCGCTCGCCGCTGAAGCGCAGCTCCACGTAGGGGTCGTCCTCAAAGACGACGAAGTCGTGGCTGCGCGCGAGCTCCAGCAGCCGTTCGCGCTTTGACTGTGAGAGCGTGTAGCCGGCCGGGTTCTGGAAGTTCGGGATGATGTGGGCGAGCGTCGGGCGCACACCCGCGACCAGCAGGCGCTCAAGCGCCTGCACGTCGATGCCGTCGGGCTCGAGCTCGACCATGCGCACATCCGCGCCGCGGCCGCGCAGCGACAGCAGCGTGCGGTCGTAGGTGGGCAGCTCGACGATCACCGTGTCGCCCGTCGAAACGAGCACGTCGAACAGAAACGCGTCGGCCTGCATCGAGCCGTTGGTGACGATCACGTTCTCGGGCGCGACGCCGTGGCGCTCGGCGATCCAGGCGCGCAGCGGCGGGTAGCCGATCGCGGTGCCGTAGCCGGTCAGCCCGGCGGGGTCGTTGGTGAACGCCGCCTGCGCGGCCTCCTTGAGGCCCTCCACGTTGACGATGTCAAGCGACGGGGCGCCGCGGGCGAAGGAGATCGGTCGCAGGTCGCTCATCGCTGTCACGTCGTGGTTGCCGTGCCCATCAGTTGCTCGGCGCACCGAGCTTGGCCATCGCGATCTGTGCGACCTGGGTGGGTGTGCGACCCACCTGCACACCCTTTGCCTCGAGTGCTGCGGCCTTGGCGGCGGCGGTGCCGTGTGAGCCTGAGACGATCGCGCCCGCGTGCCCCATCTGCTTGCCGGGTGGTGCGGTGAAGCCGGCGATGTAGGCCACGACCGGCTTGGTGACGTGCTCGGCGATGTAGTCGGCGGCGCGCTCCTCGGCGTCCCCGCCGATCTCGCCGCACATCACGATCAGCTCGGTCTCGGGGTCGTCCTGGAAGAGCGCGAGCACGTCGATGAAGTCGGTGCCGGGCACCGGGTCTCCGCCGATCCCGACGATCGATGAGTTGCCGAACCCCTGCTGGGCGAGCTCGTTGCCGACCTGGTAGGTGAGCGTGCCCGAGCGCGACACCACACCGACGTTGCCGGGCTTGAAGAACGTGGCCGGGATGATGCCGACGTTCGCCTTGCCGGGCGAGAGCACCCCGGGGCAGTTGGGGCCGATCAGCCTTGCGCGCCCGTTCTTTTTGATGATCTGGAAGGCGCGCAGCTCGTCGTGGGCGGGGATGCCCTCGGTGATCGCGATGATCAGCTCGATACCCGCCTCCTCGGCCTCGAGGATCGAGTCGGCGGCGAACCGTGGCGGCACGAAGATCATCGCGGTGTTAGCGCCCTGCTCGGCGACGGCCTGAGCGATCGTGTTGAAGACCGGGATGCCGTCGACGTTCTGGCCGCCCTTGCCCGGTGTCACGCCGGCCACCACCTGGGTGCCGTACTCACGGTTCCTGAGTGTGTGGAAGGTGCCCTCCGAGCCGGTGATGCCCGTGGTCACAAGGCGCGTTGACTGATCCACCAGGATGCTCATTTGGCCAGCTCCACAACCTTCGCGGCGGCCGCGTCCATGGTCGCCTCGGTGTACACGCCGGGCAGGTTTGCCTGCGCGAGGATCTCCCGCCCCTCCATGTCGTTGGTGCCGTCGAGGCGCACCACGAACGGGACCGTGGGTTTGACCAGCGCAAAGGCCTCGATCAGGCCGCGTGCGACCTCGTCGCAGCGGGTGATGCCGCCGAAGATGTTGAACAGCACCGCCTTGACCTTCTGGTCCGAGAGGATCACCTCAACGGCCGAGACGATCGCGTCGGCCTTTGAGCCACCGCCGGCATCCAGGAAGTTCGCGGGCTCCCCACCCGCGCCCTTGACCACATCAAGCGTCGACATCACCAGGCCCGCCCCGTTGCCGAGCACGCCGATGTTGCCGTCCAGCTTCACGTAGGTCAGGCCGCGGTCGTGGGCCATGCGCTCCTGCGGGTCCTCGGCCGAGAGGTCGCGCAGCGCCGCGTTCTCGGGATGGCGAAACAGCGAGTTGTTATCGAGCGTCACCTTCGCATCGAGCGCCTTGACCTCGCGCTGCGGGGTGACGATCAGCGGGTTGACCTCAACGAGCGTCGCCTCCTCGCTGGTGAAAACGTCGTAGAGCTTTGCGAGCATCTCGCCGACGGGCCGCACGACGTCCGCGTCGACGCCCGCCTCAAA
>JAJZID010000247.1 GCA_021810705.1 Actinomycetes bacterium | reverse complement strand
AGTGATCGACTTCACGCTCACAGACGAGCAGCTCGCGATGCGCGAGATGGCACACGACTTTGCCGAGAAGGAGATTCGGCCGGTCGCGTGGGAATACGACCGCGATGGCACCTGGCCGCAGAAGGTCGTCGACAAGGCCTGGGAGCTCGGTCTCATGAACGGCCACCTGCCGGAGGAGTTCGGCGGCTCTGGGCTCGGCTATCTGGACGGGGCGATAATCGAGGAGGAGCTCGGCTGGGGCTGCTCTGGCATCGCCACGAGCCTCACCTGCAACGGCCTGGCGATCGCGCCGGTTGCACTTGCCGGGTCTGACGCGATCAAGAAGGAGTACCTCGGACGCCTTTCGCAGGGGCCACTGCTCGCCTCCTTCTGCCTGACCGAGCCGGACGCCGGCTCCGACGTCTCAGGGATGAAGACCACCGCAACCCGCAAGGGCGACCATTGGGTGATCAACGGCTCCAAATGCTTCATCACCAACGGTGAATTCGCCAACTGGTACACGGTCTTTGCCAAGACCGACAAGGACGCGGGTCACCGCGGCATTTCCTGCTTCGTCGTTCCGCGGGATGCCGGTGTCGTCGTCGACAAGCACGAGGACAAGATGGGTCAGCGGGCCTCCAATACCGCGACGATCACCTTCCCGGAGGTGGAGATCCCGCTGGATCACCTGATCGGTGAGGAGAACCAGGGCTTCAAGCTGTCGATGATGACGCTCGACCGCACTCGTCCTGGGGTGGCGGCGATGGCCACGGGGGTCGCTCGCGCCGCCATGGAGATGGCACA
Organism: Actinomycetes bacterium; assembly: GCA_021810705.1. GTDB lineage: Bacteria > Actinomycetota > Thermoleophilia > Solirubrobacterales > Solirubrobacteraceae > Palsa-465. Next base: position 3,081 of record JAJZID010000247.1, on the reverse strand, counting down.
GGAGTACGCAAAGCAGCGCGTCCAGTTCGGTGTGCCGATCGCCATGCACCAGGCGATTCAATTCATGCTGGCCGACATGGCCACCAAGGTCTACCTCAGCCGCCTGGCGGCCTACAACGCCGCGGTGCTCCTGGACCAGGGCAAGCGCAACACGCTCGAATCCTCGCACGCCAAGCGCTTTGCGGCCGACTCGGCGATGGAGGTCGCCACGGACGCTGTCCAGGTCTTCGGTGGCTACGGCTTCATCAAGGAGTACAAGGTCGAGAAGCTGATGCGCGACGCCAAGCTGCTGCAGCTCTACGAGGGCACCGCCCAGATTCAGCGGATGGTGATAGCCCGCGAGACGCTGCTGCCGCGCCAGGGGGGATGAGCCCGGCGCGGCCCCAGTGGCGGGCAGCTGCGGCGCGACCTAGTCCAGCTGGAAGCGCCCGTCGGCGTAGATCACGCGCTGCGAACCGTCGCGCATAACCGCGGTCACAGTGCGGTCGGTGGTGGAGACGATGTCGTTGTGGACGGCGGCCGCGAGGTTGAAACCGAGCGCCTCCCACTCGTCCTCGCCAACCTCGGTGGGGTCGCCGTCATAGGCGAGGTTGAACGCCATTCCGACCGCGAGGTGCGTGTTTCCGTAGGGCCCGCCCATGTTCTCGTCATAGAGCGTGTTGGCCATGAAGTGCTCGATGCGCGACAGCCGCCTGTCGGTCAGTGAGAACTCGCCGACGCGGTTGCCGCCCGGCGCGGCGACGATCTGCTCGATCAGCTCCGGGTTCTCATCGGCGGTGGCCGAGGACACCAGACCCTCCTTGAACTCGAGCCGGATGCCGCGGGCAATCTTGCCGTGGCTGTAGAGCGGCTCGGAGAAGCTGATGTGTCCCTCCGTACCGCGCCAGTCGGGGCAGGTGAAGATCTCAAAGCTCGGGATGTTGCGCCCGCCGCCGCCGATCCAGCGGCGCTTTGACCCGACCGTCAGCCACAGGTCGGTGCCCTCTGCCTCAACGTGCAGGCGCTCGATCGCAAGCGAGTTCAGCCACTCGCGGTAGCGGGCAATCGCGGCCTGCGTCTCGCGCCAGCGGGCGAGCGGATCACCGTCGTCAAGAAAACAGGCGCGGACGATCTGCTGCCAGTACTGCTCGAGCGACAAACCCGCCTCGGCCGCCATCCCGGCGGTGCCCCAAAGGCCGATCGTCCAGTGCAGCAGGCCGGCCGCCTCCTTCTCCTGGCGCCAGGCCATCATCGGCATCTGCGCGGCCTGGCGGCGCATCATCTTCTGCGGGTCGACGTCAGCCATCGCCCGCGGATCCTCCTCGCCGGCTATGTGAAGCAGGTGGTCGGCCTGATCGATCAGGCCGCGCATGTACTTCTCGGCGAAGAAGTCGAGCTGCGCGTCGCTGGCCACTTCGTAGAAGTCGCGCTCGAGGTTGATGCGCTCATCCTGGGTGAGCGTCATGTACTGGATCACGTTGCCACCGGAGCGCCAGACCGCCCGACACACCTCGGCAAACAGCGGTTTGGTCTCCTCGGCGCCCATGACGAGCACGGTGTCGCCCGGCTTGATGCCGGCGCCGTTGCCGAGCGCGAAGTCGACGAGCACCCGGCCGTAGCGTTCTATCACCTGCGGTTCTGGTTCGTAGCTCATGCCGCGAGGCTAGCGGTAACCCGCGGCGGCCGCGGCAGCCGGCTACGGCGCCACGTCGTCAAGCTGAAACTGCCCGTCGGCGTAGATCACGCGCTGTGAGCCGTCGCGCAGGGTGGCGGTGACGGTGCGGTCGGTGGTGGAGACGATGTCGGTGTGGATCGCCGATTCGTTGAAGCCGAGCGCGCGCCACTCCTCCTGCGTGAGCGCCGCGGGGTCGCCGTCGTAGGTGTCCTGGTAGGCGTTGCCGAGCGCCAGGTGCGTGTTGCCGAACGGCCCGCCCATGTTCTCGTCATACAGCGTGTCGGCCATGAAGCGGTCGATCGGCGAGAGGCGCGCGTCGGTCAGCGAGAACTCGCCGATCCGGTCGGCGTTCTCGGTCTCGAGCATCTCGTGCAGCAGGTGCTCGTTCTCTGAGGCGATGGCGCGTGCCACACGGCCAGCTTCGAACTCGAGCTCGATCCCACGGATCAGCGACCCGAACGCATACAGCGGCTCGCTGAAGCGGATCCAGCCCTCCGTGCCGCGCCAGTCCGGCGAGGTGAAGACCTCGAAGCTCGGGACGTTGGCGCCCACACCGTCGCGCCACAGGCGTCGCTCGCCCAGGGTCACCTGCAGGTCGGCGTCAGGGCCCTCGACGTGCATACGGCTGATCCCCAGGGCGTTCAGCCCGTCGCGCGCGATCCGGATCGTGTCGCGCACCTCGCGCCAGCGCGCCACCGGATCCACGTGATCCAGGAAGCACGCGCGGATGATCTGCTCCCAGTACTCCTCGACCGTCATCCGAGCCTCCGCGGCCATGCCGGGCGTGCCATAGGAGGCGATCGTCCAGCTGTACTCGCCGCGGTTCTCCTTCTCCTGCTCCCACTGGCGCACGGGCATCCATGCCTGTCCGCGGGCCATCTGCCTGGCCGGGTCGATCCCGTCCAGCGACCGCGGCCGCGCCGGGGCGTAGAGCACGAGGTCGTGGTCGACCTGGTCAACGAGCGCCCGCGCGTAGACCTCGGGCACGAATGTGAGCTGTTCCTCCGAGGCGAGCTCGTAGAACGCCCGCCTGACATCGTCGCGGTCGTCCTCGGAGGGCATGTAGGAGTGGATCACGTGCCCGCCCGCCCGCCAGACGGCCCGGCAGGCCTCGACGTACAGCGGCTTGCAGGCATCCGTGCCGTTGATCTGCACGACGTCGCCGGGGGCGATCCCCTCGCCCTGCCCCAGCGCGAACTCGACCAGCAGGCGCGCGTAGCGCCCGATCACCTCCCGATCCGGGACGTACCCCATTGGCGCGAACAATACCCACGGCGCAGGCGGCATCCGGTCGGTCGCCTGGCCTCGTGCCGCTGGCCCGCTGGCCAGCGGCACGGCAGCAGCGTGTCCGCTCGGCTACTCGGTCGCCGAGAACTCCCAGATCGCGACGGCCAGCAGGCCGAGGCCGAGCAGCAGCACCACGCAGA
>JAJZID010000246.1 GCA_021810705.1 Actinomycetes bacterium | reverse complement strand
GCTGCGGCCACGATGGTGTCCATGGTCGTTCCTCTCAGAGCGTCCGCGAGCGCCAGGCCCGCGGCCCTCAGTCTCTTCTCGTATCAGGAGCGGCCGATGGGCTTGGCTCGCCTTCGTGCGGTTTCGGCGTCGAGTTCAGGCTGTCTGTACATCGAGGGTCTCGGGTTCAAAACCGGGCGGGCACCGCCCTTCGTTCGCTGAAGGCGATGCTACCGCGCCGTCGCCGACCGGCCCTCACGCCACCGGACCGCTGCCGCTATCGCGCGCGCCGGCGCCACTCGCGCACCGCGTCGGCGGCCGCCTCGCTGTCGTAGCCGCGGCGCACAAGCAACCCGTAGGCGCGTTCACGGTCGCGTTGCTCACGCGGGCCCGTCGGGAAGCGCTCATCCAGCAGCCCGACGGCGCGTGCACGCTCGGCGGCGTCATCGGCACCAGCAGCCACCAGCGCGGCCTCGATCAGCTCACGCGCCACACCGTGCTGCGCGAGCGCACGGGCGATGCGCTCGCGTCCCCAGGAGTCAAGCGCCTGCCGGTCCTGGGCGTAGAGGCGTGCGTAACGCGCGTCGTCCAGGTATCCGAAGCTGATCAGCTCATCCAGGACGCTCTCTGCCTCGGCCTCACTCACCTCGGCGCGAGCGAGGCGTTCACGCACCTCGCTGACGGTGCGCTCCCGCCTGTTGATAAACGCATAGGCGATCGCCGCCCCGCGGCCTGCGGGCGCCGCCTCACGGCCGGCTGCGGCCGGTTCGGCGCAGGCTGGCTCACGATCTCGCACTGCTCAGCCGCGGCCAGCGCGGACCACCGCGGCCGCGCCGCTCAGGCCGCCTCGTCGATGTCGTCATCGATCGCCGGCGGGTACTCATCGTGCTCGATCGGCTTGACGAGATCGCTGCCAATCCCCAGCTCCGCATAGATCTTCGCCTCGATCTCCTTGGCCACGTCGGGATGCTCGTCCAGGTAGGCCTTGGCGTTGCCGCGCCCCTGTCCCAGACGCTCGTCGCCGTAGGAGAAGAACGAGCCCGACTTGGTCACGATGTTGTGCTCGATCCCGAGGTCCAGCAGGCAGCCGGACGTCGAGATGCCCTTGCCGAACTCGATGTCGAACTCAGCCTGCTTGAACGGGGCGGCGACCTTGTTCTTGACGACCTTCACGCGAACCTTGTTGCCGACCGCCTCGGTGCCGTCCTTGAGCGTCTCGATCCTGCGGATATCGAGCCGCTGGGAGGAGTAGAACTTCAGCGCCCGGCCGCCGGGCTGGGTCTCCGGAGAGCCGAACATCACGCCGACCTTCTCGCGAATCTGGTTGGTGAACACGCACAGCGTCTGTGTGCGGTTGAGATTTCCCGTCAGCTTGCGCATCGCCTGCGACATCATCCGCGCCTGCACCCCGACCGTCTGGTCTCCCATCTGGCCCTCCAGCTCAGCCCGCGGCGTGAGTGCCGCCACCGAGTCGACGGCGATCACATCGACAGCGCCGGAACGGATCAGCATGTCGACGATCTCCAGTGCCTGCTCGCCGTAATCGGGCTGGGAGACGAGCAGCTCGTCGATGTCGACACCGATCTGTTTGGCGTACAGCGGGTCCATCGCGTGCTCGGCGTCGATGAACGCGCAGACCCCACCCAGTTTCTGCGCCTCGGCCAGAATGTGGTAGACGAGCGTGGTCTTGCCGGAGGATTCAGGCCCGAAGATCTCGATGATCCGGCCACGCGGTACGCCACCGATCCCCAGCGCGATGTCGAGCGACAGCGCCCCGGTGGGGATGGCATCGACGGCCACCCGCGCTCCGGGGTCCCCCATCCTCATCACCGCGCCCTTGCCGAACTGGCGCTCGATCTGCGTAAGCGCTCCGGCCAGCGCGGCCTGGCGCTTGGCATCGGACTTCCCGTCCCCCGACGCGCTCGCCAGCCTCGCGCCCACCTTCTCGTTTTCACCCATGCTCGTCTGGCTCCTTGTCCGATACCTTGCGGGCACTCAAATTACGGCCTGTGCCGGACGGAACCAGAGAACACCCGTTCGCACAAGCTCAACCTCAGGCGGATGTGTGCCATCTCTGGGTCAACTCCGTGACAGCCAACGGCGCGCTGCCCGCTCTCAAAGCAGCCTCGCCGGCCTCCCCGCAACCCGCTTCCCTGCAACCGCCTGGCCGGGATGCGCTCAGTCTGATTCGCCGCGCAGCACCTGCGCGATCAGGTGCATCGCCACCGTGGTCGCGCGGTCACGCACGGCGGCGCGGTCGCCGACGAGGCGCTCGCTGCGCGTCAGCGAGCGCGCACCGCCTGCCCCGGAGCCGGCGCCAGAGACCACCGAGAAGCACACCAGCCCCACCGGCTTCTCGACCGTGCCGCCGTCGGGGCCGGCGATGCCGGTGATGCCGACCCCCACCGTGGCCCCGAAGCGCGCACGGACACCCTCGGCCATGGCGTGGGCCACCTCGGGTGATACCGCCCCATGGCGCACGATCAGCTCTGGGTCAACTGCGAGCACATCCGACTTGGCCTGGTTGCTGTAGACCACGGCCCCGCCGACCAGGTAAGCCGAGGCTCCAGGGCGCTCGGTCAGGCGGGCGGCGAGCAGTCCGCCCGTGCAGGACTCAGCCGGCGCGATCGTCGCCGCGGCGGCCTGCAGAAGTGAGGCCACCTGCTCGTCGATGGTGCTGCCGTCCGGGGAGAACAACAGCGCCCCGTGGCGCGCGGACAAAAACTCAAACAGCGCGTCATATTGCCCCTGCGCTTCGGGCGCAAAGCGCGTGGAGACCTCGATCTCACCGCGCCGCAGACAGGTGGTTATCTCCAGCTGATCGAGCGCCAGCCCGGCCGCGGCAGCGGCCCTCAAGCTGCTTGCGATCTCAGCTTCTGGCAGACCGAAGAGGCGTAGGATCTCACGGCGGATCGGGGTCGCATGGGCGATCGCGGCCCTGAAGGCCGGCGTGCCGACCGCCTCATACCACATCGGTTGAAGCTCGCTCGGAGGCCCCGGAAGCACAACCACGGTCGGTCCCCTCGAGCCCTCTGCCGGTGGCACGACCAGCCCCGGCGCGGTTCCCCGTGGGCTGAGCACGGCCGCACCAGCGGGCACGAGCGCCTGCTTTCGGGTTGCCAGGCGCAGCGCCTCGCGGTCGGTTTCCGGCCAGCGCTCAAAGACCGACGCCGTGATCGCCTCGATCCGCGCCTCAAGCGCGCTGTCGAGCACCAGCTCGCGTCCGGCGAAGCGCGCGACCACCTCAGTGGTCAGGTCGTCGGCGGTCGGCCCCAGGCCACCGCTTGAGACGATCACCGCCACCCCGGAGGCGGCCATCTGCTCAAGCGCCGCGAGCAGGTCGGCGCGACGATCGCCGACCACCGTGATCGTCGCCACATCCACCCCGAGCTCGCGCAGCCGCTCCGACAGCCAGGGGCCGTTGCGATCGCTGATGATGCCGGTCAGCACCTCAGTGCCGGTCACCAACACGCCGGCCCTGACCGAAGGGGCCTCAGCAGTCATCGCTGACCAGTCCGTCCCGATCCACGCTCAACCGCAGCTGAACGTGGACGGCGCCGGCTTGACGCCCGTGGGTGTGATCTCGAGATTGGTCACCTGCCCACCGCTGATCGGGTAGGGCTTACCGTCCGCGGTGAGCGTCACGTTCGTGTTGCCGAGCGTGACCAGCAGCGTGCTGTTGCGCAACTCCGGAATCGTCTGGCCCGGGTAGTAGTCAACCGCCGGCATCAGCGGCGTGCCCGACTGACCCTCAACGCAGATCCAGACCTTGGCCGTCGGCACGATCGTCAGCGTGGCCTGGGTCCCTGCGGGCGTCGTGCCGGTCGCGCTGGTGCCCGTGCCGTTGGTGGTTGTTCCCGGACTCGTGCCGGTGCCGGTGCCCGTGCCGTTCGCC
>JAJZID010000245.1 GCA_021810705.1 Actinomycetes bacterium | reverse complement strand
TGACGATCGTCTTGCCCCTGAGCGCCTTGCGGGCGTTGACGGGCGGACCGGGGGCGTACCACTTGGGCGCCTCCTGGGCCTTGGCCACATCGACCTTTAGCTTCGCGAGTAGGGCCTTGCTGATCGTGGCGCTCGCCGGATGCCCGACCCTGCGCGCGGACGCGCTGGATGTTGCGATCACGCCGCCTGCGACCGCGGCCGCGGCGACGAGGGGGACCGCGGCGATGCGCCCACGAGCCACCAGTCTCTGATACTTCGAACTCATGGAGGTACCTCTCTCCTCTGTGCTTTACACGCCGGGCGCACGGCACAAGCCAAGCGCCCGTCAATCCTCACGCCATTGAAGCCGTCGGTGATTGCACGCCGGTTAGGTTTGCGTTTCGCCTTGGCTGCATGCAAAGGGTACCTGAAGCACGCAGGAAGTGCCAAGCGCATTTTCAAACAACGCGCGCACGCCGCCCTCGGGCCGCTCACAGACCCAGCGAGCGCCCGATGATCTCCCTCATGATCTCGTTGGTGCCCGCGTAGATGCGTGAGACGCGCGAGTCGACGAAGGCGCGCGCGATCGGATATTCGAGCATGTAGCCGTAGCCGCCGTGCAGCTGCAGGCAGCGGTCGACGACACGCCCCTGCATCTCGGTGCACCAGCTCTTGGCCATCGCCGCATCCACCGCCGAGAGCTTCCCCTCGTTGTGGGCGAGGATGCAGCGGTCAACGTAGTGGGTGGCGATCTCGACCTCACTGGCCACCTCCGCAAGCACGAAGCGACTGTTCTGGAAGCTGCCGATCGGTTTCCCGAACGCCTTGCGCGACCTCACGAACTCGAGCGTGTGCGCCAGCGCCGTGCGCGCCATCGCCACCGCCGAGACCGCGATCGACAGACGCTCCTGCGGCAGGTTCGAGGTCAGGTAACGGAAGCCCATGCCCTCCTCGCCCAGCAGGTTTGCCTCGGGGACGAACACGTCGTGGAAGAACATCTCCGCCGTGTCGGCGCTGTGCAGACCGACCTTGTCGAGGTTGCGCCCGCGCTCGAAGCCGTCCATGCCACGCTCCACCACCAGCAGACTCAGGCCGCCGTGGCGGTCATTCGGGTCGGTGCGAACAACGACCACGACCAGGTCCGAGTTGATGCCGTTGGTGATGAACGTCTTGGCGCCGTTGACCACCCAACCACCGTCGGCGCGCACCGCGCGGGTCGCGATCCCGGCGAGGTCCGAGCCGGCGTCGGGCTCGGTCATAGCTACAGCGGTCAGGTACCGGCCGCTGACGATGCCCGGCAGCCAGCGCTCCCGCTGCTCCTCGTTGCAGTAGCCGGTGAAGTACGGCAGGCAGATGTCGTTGTGCAGGGTGATCCCGCCGACGACGCCGCTCAGCCCCAGGCCCAAACCGACCTCGTGCAGCATCGCGTTGAAGCGGAAGTCGCGCACACCCGCGCCGCCGTAGCGCTCATCGACCTCGAACGCAAAGAACCCGTCGCGGCCCGCGGCGCTGAAGAGCTCGCGCGGGACGATCCCGTCGCGCTCCCACTGCTCGTAGTGCGCCTGCGCATGGCGGCGCAGGAACTCGCCAAACGACTCTCCCAGATCCCTGTGCTCAGCCTCGTAAAGCGTCCGTTCCATCTAGAAAATCCCGCTCCTTTCCACCCTTGTCTCGCGCACCTGCCTGAGCACCGAGTATGTCGCGCTAGGGTCTCGGTCCATGCGCGTACCAATCACACTCTCGCTTCACATACCGAACTACAACTTTTCGGGCGTTCGCTCAGACCAGGTGTTTGAGCGGATCGTCGAGATCGCAACCACCGCCGAAGCTTCCGGTTTCAGCTCAGTCTCGGTGATGGACCACCTGCACCAGATCGGCCCCGTCGGCCCGCCGGAGAACTGGATGTTCGAGGGCTCGACGATGCTCGCCGCGATCGCCGCGCGGACCTCCAGGTTGACAATGGGCCTGCTGGTCGGCAGCGTCACCTACCGCAACCCGGCGCTGGCCGCCAAGATCACAACCACGCTCGACATCATCTCCGGCGGGCGTGTCTGGCACGGGATCGGCGCCGGCTGGTTCGAGGCCGAGCACGTCGCCTACGGCTACCGCTTTCCGACGCTGCGCACGCGCTTTGAGATGCTCGAGGACGCGCTCCAGATCGCACGCGCGATGTTCACCCAGGAGCACGCGCAGCACAGCGGCAAGCACTACCACGCAGACGGCGCCTTCAACAACCCAAAGCCGCTGCGCGGCGACATTCCGATCCTGATCGGCGGCAGCGGCGAGCGCAAGACGCTGCGCCTGGTGGCCAAATACGGCGACGGCTGCAACCTGTTCGGCGACGCGCAGCAGGTCAGACACCTGCTCGGCGTGCTCGAGGCCCACTGCGAGGCGGTCGGCCGCGATTACACCCAGATCACCAAGACGGGCACCGGGCGGGTGTTGATCGCGCCCACGCACGAGCAGGTGGAGGCCAGGAAGCGGTCGCTGCGCGAGCACGGCGTGCCGCAGGAGTCGATTGACTCGATGATCGCCGGGGACCCCGACACGGTCGCCGAGCAGGCCTCAGAGCTCAAGCAGGCGGGACTCGAGGGTCTCTGCTTCTCGATGGTCGGAAGCGAGGATCCGGAGACGGTCGCATTGGCGGGACAGACCCTGTCCAAGGTCTTCCCGGCGACCGGGGGGGCCGCATGATGGCGACGGCAAAGCAGACCAACGCCGTCCCGAACGGCTCAGGACAGCTCGAGCAGCGCGTCGCGCAGCTGGCCCAGCTGGCGGTCGGGATCGGCGCCAACGTCCAGCCCGGACAGATCGTGACACTCGCGGTCGAGCCGGGGCAGGAGCCGATCAGCCGCGCCGTGGCCGAGGCGGCCTACAGGCGCGGCGCGAAGTTCGTTGACGTCGGTTACTTCGACCCGCACGTCAAACGCTCAAGGCTGCGACACGCGCCCCGCGAGACGCTCTCCTTCGTGCCGCCGTGGATCGGCGAGCGGGCGCTTGCGATCGGTGAGGCCGGCGCGGCGCGGATCTCCTTCCAGGGTCCGGTCGAGCCTCACCTGCTGGACGGCATCGAGCCGGAGCTGCTCGGAATCGACATGCTGCCGCGCACCAGGGAGTCGATCATCGTCACCGGCAAACAGCAGACCAACTGGTGCATCGTGCCGTTCCCGACCCCTGGCTGGGCAACGCTGGTGCACCCGGAGCTCGAGCCACAGGACGCATACGAACGGCTCTGGCTGCAGATCGAGCGGATCCTGCGCCTGGATGAGCCCGACCCGAGCGCAGCCTGGGAGACGCGGCTCGCGCAACTGCATGCGATCTCAGCCCGGATGAACGAGCTGGCGCTCGACCACCTGCGCTACGAGGGGCCCGGCACCGATCTGACGGTCGGGCTGCTACCGGCCTCCACCTGGATCAGCGGGGCGATGGAGAGCATCCACGGGGTGCGCTTCACCGCCAACCTGCCCACCGAGGAGACCTTCACCGCCCCGGACCCGCAGCGGGTTGACGGCGTCGTGACCGCGACCAAGCCGCTGCTTGTCCCGGGCGCCGCCCCGATCGAGGGGCTGCGGGTGCGCTTCGAGGGCGGTCGGGCGGTGCAGATCGACGCAGATTCGGGCGCGGAGACGCTGCGCGCGATGTGCGCCAAGGACGAGGGCGCAAGCCGCCTCGGCGAGGTCGCTCTGGTCGACCGCGAGAGCCGCGTTGGTCAGAGCGGCTCGGTCTTCTACTCGATCCTGCTGGACGAGAACGCCGCCTGCCACCTGGCGCTCGGCAACGCCTACCCGTTCAGCGTCGCCGACGGCCCGGACCGCGCGCGCGCCAACCAGAGCTCGATCCACGTCGACTTCATGGTCGGCTCAGAGCAGGTGGCGGTCACCGGTGTGCGCGCCGACGGCAGCGA
>JAJZID010000244.1 GCA_021810705.1 Actinomycetes bacterium | reverse complement strand
CGCAGATGGGAAGCTCGCACGCTCACGCCGGTGCATAACTCTCATATTGAAACCGTCTGGCCGGCGGCTGTTCACGTTTTGTTTATACGGGGACCTGGGTTAGCATGCCCTATGCCACACGCCGCAGGCCCGAGGGCCGCAGCACCTCTGAATGTGCCGATGCGCACGAACGCAGCAGCGTCCGTGCGGCTTCGGGGTTAATCGAACTCGACAGAGAAGCAGCAGCGGGAAGGAGCAGGACCCGGACATGACACAGACCGTTGATGAGCAGGCGGCCCGGACCAACCACGCGGGACTCCGTGCCTGCGTTGAGGAGATCGCGGCGCTTACCCAGCCCGACGAGATCCACTGGTGCGATGGTTCGCAGGCGGAGTACGACCGGCTTGCGCAGGGGCTGATCGATTCGGGCACCTTCGTAGGCCTGTCTGCGGATAAGCGGCCGAACTCATATCTGGCGCTGTCGGACCCGGCTGATGTCGCGCGCGTCGAGGACCGCACGTTCATCTGCAGCGAGCGCGAGCAGGATGCCGGACCGACCAACAACTGGGTCGCTCCCGGCGAGATGCGCGAGACCCTGCAGGGGCTGTTTGTGGGCAGCATGCGCGGGCGCACGATGTACGTGGTGCCCTTCAGCATGGGGCCGCTGGGCTCGCCGATCTCCTACATCGGCGTCGAGCTCACCGATTCCCCGTACGTGGTCGTCTCACAGCGGATCATGACGCGCATGGGCCAGGCGGCGCTCGATGCGCTCGGTGACGACGGTGACTTTGTCCCCTGCGTGCACTCGGTCGGCATGCCGCTGCAGACGCCGGCCGACGACGTGCCATGGCCCTGCAACGCCGAGAACAAGTACATCGTGCACTTCCCCGAGACGCGCGAGATCTGGTCCTATGGCTCGGGCTACGGCGGCAACGCCCTGCTGGGGAAGAAGTGCTTCGCGCTGCGCATCGCGTCGGTGATGGCACGCTCCGAGGGCTGGCTGGCCGAGCACATGCTGATCCTCAAGCTCACCTCGCCCGCGGGGTCTGTCCGGTACGTCGCCGGCGCCTTTCCGAGTGCCTGCGGCAAGACGAACCTCTCCATGCTCGTCCCGACGCTGCCGGGCTGGAAGGTTGAGACGATCGGTGACGACATCGCCTGGATGAAGTTCGGAGCCGATGGGCGCCTGCGCGCGGTCAACCCGGAGTACGGGTTCTTCGGGGTCGCGCCCGGCACGAGCGCTGACTCCAATCCCAACGCGCTCGCGATGACGGCCGCCAACACGATCTTCACCAACTGTGCGCTGACCGATGACGGCGATGTCTGGTGGGAGGGCATGACCGCCCAGCCGCCGGCCCACGCGACCGACTGGCGCGGAAACGACTGGACGCCAGCGAGCGGGACCCCGGCCGCGCACCCCAACTCGCGCTTCACCACGCCTGCGGCCCAGTGCCCGTCGATCGCCCCCGAGTGGGAGGACCCAGCCGGCGTTCCGATCGACGCTTTCCTGTTCGGTGGGCGGCGGGCGACGGTGGTGCCGCTCGTGCACGAGGCGCGCGACTGGCGCCATGGCGTGTTCCTGGGCTCGATCATGTCCTCGGAGACCACCGCGGCCGCCACCGGGGCGGTGGGCACGCTGCGCTTTGACCCGATGGCGATGCTCCCGTTCTGCGGCTACAACATGGGCGACTACTGGCAGTACTGGCTGAGCCTCGAGGGGCGTGAGGGCGTCCAGCTGCCGAAGATCTTCTATGTCAACTGGTTTCGCAAGGACGCCTCCGGCCACTACCTGTGGCCCGGCTTCGGCGAGAACTCGCGCGTGCTCGCGTGGATCTTCAACCGCTGTGAGGGCAGTGCCGCGGCGGTCGAGACCGAGATCGGCCTGCTGCCACCGCTCGGCGAGGGCGGCATCGATGTCAGCGGCCTGGGGCTCAGCGAGTCCGCGCTGGCGGAGCTGCTGGCGGTTGACGCCGCGGGCTGGAAGCAGCAGATTCCGCAGGTCCGGGCCCATTACGCGAAGTTCGCCGAGGCCCTGCCGACCGAGCTGGCGGACCAGCTCACCGAGCTCGAGCAGCGGCTGGGCTGAACGGCCACGCTTGGGCTGATCCCATCTGACGCCGGCCTGCTCGCGCTGCAGGCCGGCGTCGTGGCCGGACCGCGGGCGCTTGACGGGCCCTGGCAGGCGCGACTGCGGTGGCTGCGCGGGCCGGGTTGGGCGCTGATCCCGGTGGCGTCGATCGTCGGCGTCATCTTCGCCATCCGCTACGCCTCGGCGACCGCCACCTGGCTCACCTACCTGGCGCTTGTGGCGGTGCCGATCCTGGCCGCACTGGCGCTCGGCTGGTTGGCTCGTGGCGCCAGACCGTGGCTGGCAGCGCTGGCGCCGGTGCTCTTCATCGTGGCCTGGCTTGCGCCCGCGAGCCTCGCCGGCGAGGCGGCTGCGGCGCTGCTCTCGGCGCTGAGCTGCGTGACGCTCGGTGTCCTGTTGGCGGCCGTGACCCCGGCGCGGTGGCTGAAGCTCGGGATCCTCGCGATGACGGCTGCCGATGTCTGGCTGGTCGCCTCCGCCCAGCTGCAGGCCCCCAACGCGGTGCTCGTGGCGGCGCGCCCTGGGGGTGGGCTGCCGCAGCTCCAGAGCGAGCAGTTCGGCAGCATCACGCTGGGCTACGGTGACCTGTTCGTGGCCGCTCTGCTCGGCGGGGCGCTCGCCCCGCGGGTCGGGATCCAGCGCCTGGCGGCAGCCCTGACGCTGGCGGTGGCGAGCGTCTTTGACCTGCTGTTCCTGGTCGTCTACGAGCTGCCTGCGACCGTGCCGGTCGCGCTGGCGCTGGTGCTGGTCAGTGTGTGCTGCGACCGGTCGAAGCCGGCGGACGCGACTCCTCCGCCAGTGACGTGATGGCCAGCGTGCCGCGGGCTGCCTGCTCCAGCACCTCGGTCGCCTCCTCGGCGCTGCGCGCGTAGAGCTCGACCAGCAGGTGCACCACGATGCGCTCGTCGTCGTGCTTGTGGAAGCGCACATGGGTGAAGAACTCGCGTGTGCCATGGTCGCCGAAGGCCGCATAGGAGAGCGCATCACCGGCGTCCGGGCCCGAGCAGGTCTCAACCTCATCCGCACCCACCGTGACGGTGCACGAGGCGATCCACGGTGTTCCCGTGATCATCCGCTCCCAGCGGTCCTCGATCGGCTCCACACGGCCGTTGTGGAAGCCCAGGTGCGGCTGGTCGTGCATGCACTCCAGGCACTGCACGACCGCCTCCTGCATCTCGTCGACGACCTCGGTGCGCTCACCGGTCTCAGGGTCGATGCGATGAATCCCTTCGTAGTGCAGCTGAACCTCGAGGTTCTGTGACCAGCAGCGATAGCAGCGAAGCCAGCTGCGAACCTCGGTTGAGCGCTCCATCGGCCCGATTCTAGACACGCCCAGCGGCTTGGCCGCTCAGCCGCCGATCGCCGACATCGTCCGCTCGGGCTGAGTGAAGCCCTGCTCACCGATGTGGTGCTTGAGTTCCTTGCGCCAGACCGCCTCGCGAACGATCTGCTCGAGTTCGGTGTCGTCGGCGCCAGCTCGCAGCGGCCCGCGCAGATCGGTCTCCCGCAGCGAGAACAGGCAGGTGCGCAGCCGGCCGTCGGCGGTCAGCCGGATGCGGTTGCAGTCTGCGCAGAACGGCTCGCTGACCGGGCTGATCAGGCCGATGCGCCCCTGGCCGTCGGCAAAGCGGTAGACGCGGGCGGTGGCGCTCGGCTCGCGTTCGAGCGCCTCGAGCGGATGCAGCGCGTCGATCATGGCGTGCAGCTCGGCGCCGCTCAGCACCCGCTCCGAGCTCCAGGCACGATCGGCGTCCAGCGGCATGAACTCGATGAAGCGAACCTCATACGGATGGGTGCGCGCCAGCTCCACGAAGGCCGGCACC
>JAJZID010000243.1 GCA_021810705.1 Actinomycetes bacterium | reverse complement strand
CCCTGGCTGGCCGGCGACGGGCTCGGAAGCCCGTCGCCGGCCAGCCAGGACCGCGACCACCTGCTCCGTCAATGCGCCTGCTCGCGACGCGATTGTCGCGGTAGCAGGATCGTGCATACGGGTCCGGACGAGGGCTGCTGACCAGACCACATCTCGCGGCGGCTGAAATGATCTAAAAAGCTTTTTAGACCTGACCGAAGACCGAAGCTCAAGTTTCGCGTTTTTGGCGGTTTTGCAGGAGATCCTGGGTTGGTGTGGTAGCGGCGGCGGCGAGTAGCTGAAATGGGGGGCATCGGCAGCGTCCTCGGACTTGCGGGGTGTCTAGATCCTGCGAGTAGGGAGGTTCGCCGCCGATGCCCGTTGTTGCATGTTCGCTTGATGAGCTGTTGTTCCTGTTTGCTGGGGCGTTTAGTGCACCGTCGTTTGCGACGTTCAGGATGCTGGTGGTCGGGTTCGTGTGTCGGGTGGGGAGCATTCGGTGTGTGGGATGCTGCAGGGCGCGCGGCTTGAGCGGGTGTGGCATCACTCGCGTGCGCACGGGTTCTTTGCCTACCGTAAGTGGTGCCCCGACCGGCTCGGGCTGTTGTTGCTGGGGTTTGTGGTCGACAGGTTCGTGGCGGCGGACTTGCCGGTCAAGCTCGCTGTTGATGACAGCCTGTTTCACCGCACAGGCGAGCAGGTGCATGGTGCGGCGTGGCAGTACGACGGGTCTAAGGCCTGCGGTCAGGGCGCGAAGCTCGGCTACGGCAACAACTTCGTGATCGTGACCGTGATCGTGCGCCCGGCGTTCATGAAGCGGGCGGTCAGCCTGCCGGTGCTCTGCCGGTTGTGGCGCCCGGACCCCGACGCCAAGGCGGCCGCCAAGCACAACGGCGGGGCAAGACGCCGCAAGCCGAACCCGGCGTACCCGTCAAAGCCCGTGCTGGCAAGGCAGATGCTGGATCTGATCGCTGCAAGCTTCCTCAGATCGTGAGATCTGGCTGGTCGGCGACTCGGCGTACGGCACGAGCGCTTTTCGTGGCCTGCCCGAGCGGGTGATGCTCACCTCGCGCCTGAAGTCAAACGCGAAGCTGTATGCCCCCAAGCCTGAGCGCACGGGCCGGCGCGGGCGGCCCGCGAAGAAGGGCGACAGGCTGCCCAGGCTGGCGCGGATCGCCTACGATCACGCCACCAGCTGGCAGCAGACCGAGGTGACCCGGGGTGCCCGGCATCAGACGGTGCTCTGCCACGCCTTCCAAGCGCTGCGCTATGACACCTGGGGTGAGCGGCCAGTACAAGTCGTGCTCGTCCGCGACCCCAAGCGCACCAGCGGCTATGACATCGCGATCACCACGATGAACATGCGCGCCAGCGCGGCGCAGATCATCGAGTCCTACGACGAACGCTGGTCAATCGAGGTCGCGATCGAGGACGCCAAACAGATCACCGGTGCCGGACAGGCACGCAACCGCGTCCAGAAGGCGGTCGAGCGGACCGTCCCGTTCGGGCTGCTCTGCCAATCACTGAGGTCTGCTGGTATGCGCTGGACGGCCACGCCGAACAGGACGTCGCCCACCGCCGCAAGCGCGCCCGCTGGTACACCCACAAACGCCACCCCTCCTACCACGACATGCTCTCACGCCTGCGCCGCGAAACGATCGCCGCGCAATATCTGCCAGTTACCGGCCGGACCGTCAACCCACCACAAATCAGCCAGCCCGCGCCAGCAATCAACACCGCCGCCTGATAACCGCGAAACGCGAGATCTGCGGGTTCTATTCGAAAGTCCGACCGCACTGGGTTCGACCATGGCCGGCACCGCCGAGGAACTCGCCGGCGATCCAGAGTTTGCGGCAGCCGCGGTGACGGCGCTCGCGTCCGACCTGCTCAACGCGATCGACAGCTGAGGCATGGAAACTTTTTGGAAACCTCAGCCCGCACTGCTACCTCCCGAGCCCGTTACACCGCAACCAGGTCAAACCGCCCCTACGGCAGATTTCGCCAGAAATCATCACTTGAAACCATCTGCTCGGTGATGGTAAGGAAGGGGTCGTCGGTTCGAGTCCGACAGAGGGCTTCGTTTCGTGGCGTGCCCGGTAATCCGGCGCTTTTGGGTCTTGGTCAAGTCGTCGGTGGCGGCGTGACCCTCGCGGCGAGTTGGCCGGACCGGCATCCTGGTGAGCGGCAAGTCCTGGTCTGGTGCGCGTGTGAGAGGGTCAGCTGCAGAACGGGCTCGATGATTGCCGGCAGCTCAGATCAGACCGGCATCTGAGGCACGCACCAGCGCCTCGAGCCGAGAGGAGACGCCGAGCTTTTCGAGCAGGCTGCTGACATACCCTTTGACGGTCGCCTCGGACAGCTGCAGACGCGCCGAGATCGCGCGGTTGGAACACCCTTCGGCGAGCAGGTGTAGGACCTCGCGCTCACGGCTCGTCAGACGGATACGCTCCCCCTGCGACTGACCGCCGACCAGCTCGCCAGCCAACCGCTGCGCGATCCGGGTGTCGAGCACCGGGTTGCCCGCACAAACGCTCCGGAGCGCGGCCGTGAAATCCACCTCCGAGGTGTCCTTCAAAAGGCATCCGTCGGCGCCGGCGGCGAAGCAGTCACGGATTTCCGGGAGGCCGTCAAAGGCGGTAACGATCACGATGCGCGCCGCCGTCAGCAGCGCGCGAAGCTGCCGGCAGAACTCGTTGGCCGGCATGGACTTGGGTATGTGCAGGTCGACCAGCACCAGATCGGGCCGCTCCCTGGCAGCGAGCCGGAGCGCGTCCTCGCAGTTGTCGGCCTCGACACAGCGTTCGATGACGAAGCTCTCATGCAGGATCGTTCTCAGGCCTCGCCTGGCGACCATGTGGTCATCGACGATCAGTGCGTTCAACCTGTCGATGCTCCTCGGGTCGTCGGCAGCTCCAGCTTCAGCACCTTGATGCCGTCGGGCTGGGTCTCGAGCTCCAAGCTTCCGCGCAGGTCACGGGCACGCTGCTTGAGCAGGTCGATTCCCGACCCGGAGCCCGAGGCTGGCCAGCCTCCGCGAGCGGCCTGCATCGACGGCGCGCCGGGCTGCGCCTGGAGCGTGAGCATCACCTGACCGGCTCCGTACCCGAAATGGGCGATCGCCAGCCTGGCTGCAACATGCTTGACGGCGTTGCGCAGGCCCTCGATCAGGGTGTCCAGAATCAGGTTCTCGACCGGCTCCGGCAGCGCGCGCGGATTCCCGTGACGCGTGATCGTCACTGCGCAGCCGCTGGTTCGCTGAAACAGGCGAACCTCGCCTTCCACGCGCGCTTCGAAGCCGATCCTGTCTTCGGTCTGGCTCAGGCGCGCAAGCGTCTCTCGCAACTCCCTGCGCGCGGTGGCGGCCGTCAGCTCGATGTCCTCCATCGCGGCCAGAAGGGTCTCTGGATCCCGCTGGCCGCGTGAGTAGTGAGCAGCCACGCCGATCGAGAACAGCATCTGGGCGACCGAGTCATGGAGCTCGCCGGCCAGCCGCTGACGCTCACGCAAGCGCTCCAGCTCGAGCTCACGCGCACGGGCCGCAAGGTGCTGCAGACCCAGCCGTGCGTAGGTCGCAACGCGGTCCAGCGTGCCGATCGCCACGTCGCCCGGCGATTCAGCGACTCTGGAGGCGACGTAGAGCAGTGCCTCCAAGCCGGCGGGACCGACGAGCGGTACGCACGCCATCCCGCTAATACCCTCAACCTCTGCCACGAGATGGACGAAGTCACGGCTGATCGTCGGGTCGTGAGCATAGTCGGCGATGCTGAGCGGCCTTCCGCGCACCAGCACCTGGCCGCCCAGCCCTGCGCCAGCTCGTACGTGGATCGCACTGAACTTGGGGTCCTTGATTCCGCTCATGATCGTGATCGGATAGTGACCCGAGCCGTCGCTGATCGCCGCAAACGTGCTGTCGGCCATCAGGATCGTTCTG
>JAJZID010000242.1 GCA_021810705.1 Actinomycetes bacterium | reverse complement strand
GTCAGGTGGCCGCGGGCGGGGTGCACCACCACGCCCGCCGGCTTGTCGACCACGATCAGCCACTCGTCCTCCCAGACGACCGTGAACTGTGCCGGCTGCGGCCCGCTGGCCGCTGCCGGCCCCGGCATCTCGCGCTCCACGACGACCCGCTCGCCCGCCCTGACGCTGTGGCGCTTGGCCAGCTCACGACCGTCCACGCGCACCAGCCCCGCGGCGATCAGCCGTGCCGCCCGCGCACGCGAGCCCAAGGGCTCGGCGAGGAACTGGTCAAGACGCTGGCCCTCCGCGTCGGCTGCGACGACACCCTCCCACTCGAGCTCAGCCATCGCCCCCCCGTTCGATCACCAGCACCAGGATCACCACGCCCACCGTGATGCAGCTGTCGGCGACGTTGAACGCCGGCCAGTCCGGCAGCTTGATGAAGTCGATCACAGAACCGAGCAGTACGCGATCGATGAGGTTGCTGAGCGCGCCGCCGACCAGGAGACCCGTGGGCAGCCACAGCAGGCGCTGTGCTGGCCGACGTACCAGGAAGGTGACCAGTCCCGTCAGCACGATGATCGTCACCACGTACACGAGCGCCCCGGTGCCGGCCAGGAAGCTGAACGCCACGCCCGTGTTGCGCTCGTAGACGAACTCAAGTCCCGGCAGGATGTGGCGCACCTGACCGGGCTTGATCGAGGTTCCGATCGTGTGCTTGGTGAGCTGGTCTGCGGCGATCACCAGCGCGCCCGTGAGCGCCGCACGCCCAAGCGCCCGACGCCGTTGCGCGTCAGCCACGGACCAGCGAGACGATCACCGAGCTGAGCACTCCGAGCACGACGATCGCGATGATCGGGCTGAAGTCCATCATGCCCACGCTGGGGATGATCCGCCTGAAGATCCGCAGGTACGGATCACAGACCTCGCGCAGGAAGTTCAGCACCATGTCCAGCCAGCGCGAGTACCCGGGGCGCAGGCCGAAGGAGAACGCGAAGCTCGCCAGCACGTGGATCAGGATGAGCGCGATGTAGACCCCGAAGAGGTCGGAGAGATAGTTGGCGACGTCACCCCGGACGCTTGCGACCAGCAGCATCTCAGCGCTTCCCGACCGGTGTTGCGACCGCGTCGATCGCGTCCTGGAAAGCCGCACGGATACCCGCCCGCTCGAGCGCATCCAGCCCGCGCGCGGTGGAGCCGCCGGGTGAGGTGACCTCGCGCCGGACCGCCAGGGTGTCGTAGCCGCGCGCTGCGATCAGCGCCGCGCTGCCGGCCATCGTGGCGGTGACGAGCTGCGCCGCAAGATCCGCCCGCAGGCCACGGCGCACAGCGGCATCCACCTGCGCCTCCGCGAGCAGCGCCTGGTATGCGGGCCCCACGCCGCTGATTGCACTGGCGGCGTCGAGCAGGCGCTCGGGCACCAAGACAACCCTGCCGACGCGTTCGAACAGCGCGATCACCTCACGCTCCAGCGCAGCGTCGAGGGCTCCCGCCGTGGCCGCCTCGCGCTGCGCGTATACGGTCACGCCCTGGCGGACCTCGACGCAGGTGTTCGGCATCAGCGCAAAGACCTGCGAGCGAGGGTAGGCACGCTGCAGCGCCTCCGTCCCGGTGCCACCGAGCACCGAGACGACCGCGGGCGCCACATCGGCGATCTGCGCCGCCACCTCCTCGAGGTGGTAGGGCTTGTGGCAGAGGATCACGACATCGACGCGCTGTGCCAGCTCGCGGTTGCTGGCCACGCGCTCGCCGCCGAGCTCGTCCACCAGCCGCTGGGCGCCGCCGGAGCCGCTGTCGGTGCAGAGCACGGGCTCGCCCCAGCCGCGCGCGAGCGCGCGCGCCATGTTGCCCGAGCCGATCAGACCGACCTTCATCCCCGCAAGCGTACCGTCGGCGCCCCAAGCCGGCGGTGGCCGTGCCGCGGGCCAGCGGGCCCAGCGGCACGCAGATGGCGCTAGCTCTGGTTGAAGAAGCCCTTCTCGATCAGCTTCGCGCGCTCGTCGGCTGAGACCTCGACGTTCTGCGGGGTCAGCATGAAGACCTTGTCGGCGATCCGCTCCATACCGCCATCCAGCGCGTAGGTGAGGCCGCTTGAGAAGTCGATCAGGCGCTTGGCCAGATCCGAGTCGGTGCCCTGCAGGTTGAGGATCACGGGGATCGCGTCCTTGAACCTGTCGGCCACGTCCTGGGCGTCGTTGAAGTTCTTGGGTGCCACGAAGTGCACGCGCACGTCGCTGCTGGTGGCGCGGCTTGGACGGGTCGCAACCGGTCGCAGGACGGTCGTCCGATGCTCTCCAACGTCGTCGCTGAAGATGTCGTCAAACTCGTCGCGGCGCCTGCGCGAGCGTGTGTCCAGCCGGCGCACGGTGGGGCGATCCCGGTAGTTGTCCTGCATCTGGACCTCCGGTTCCGAATAGGGCTCGAAATCCTCGTCGTATCCGTCGTCCTCCTCTGCGAGGCCGAAGTAGACAAGGGTTCGATGCCATGTGTCGCGAAATGCCATGTCTGGCCTTCAGTTCGGGTTAGCGTCCATTTTCCCTGCTGTGCGCCGTCCGATTATGGCGCGTGGCGGCGGTAGAGGACCGTGCCCAGGCGAATGATCGTCGCTCCCTCCTGTGCAGCGGCCACGTAATCCTGGCTTGTGCCCATCGAAAGCTCATGCAGGTTGTGCGCCGCTGCGAGCTCGCGCAGCGCCGCGAAGTGGCGGCGGTTTGCGTCCCCGTCAGGCGCCAGCGGGGGCATCGTCATGAGGCCGACGACCTGTACCGGGCAGCGCTCCAAAAACGCCGGCAGCGCGGCAGGCTCAATCCCGCTCTTGCCCTCCTCGCCGGCGACATTGACCTCGACCAGCACGCGTGTCTGGGGGCTGCCGTGCTTGGCCAGCTGGGCGAGCGCCGAGTCGCTTGCGACCGAGTGGATGTAGCGCACGTGCGGCAACAGCAGCGCAACCTTGCGGCTCTGCAGCGCCCCGATGAAGTCCCAGGTGAGCTCGGGGTGCGCACGTGCCTTGAGCACGAGATCCTGCGCGCGGTTCTCGCCCACCAGCGTGACGCCGCCGGCCACGAGCGCATCAAGCTCGCCGACCGGGAGGTACTTGACCGCCGCCAGGATCTGTACGGAGTCGGGGTCGCGTCCGGCCGAGCGCAGCCGCTCGCGGACCTCGGCGAGGTTCGCGCGCACGTCCTCGGGACGCAGCCCGCTGATCAGCTCAACCATGCGATCGCCGCGCTGCGACCCGTCTGCGGTCCCTCACGCCGGTAGGAGAAGCAGAGCTGCGGCTGCGCGCAGATCGTGCAGATGTCGCAGTCGTGCACGCGCGCCACCCCGGCCTCCATCAGCTGCACCCGGGCGATCGCCTTGAGGTCCAGGTTGCCGCCCACGCGGAAGTCCTGGCTGCGCGCGTTGAAGCGCCGGTGCAGGTCCTCGCCGACCTCGTAGCAGCAGGCGCCCGCTCCCGGGCCGATCGCGGCGCTGATCACACCGCCACGCAGACGCCGCAGTGCCGTCACGGCGTTTGCGATCACGCCCTCGGCCAGGCCTCGCCAGCCGGCGTGCACGGCCGCGACGGCGCCGGGCGTGCTGATCACGATCGGTAGGCAATCGGCGGTCAGCACCGTCGGTGCGACCCCGGGCGAGGTGGTGATGACCGCGTCGGCCTGGGCCTGCGCGGCCTGTTCGGGGTCGCCTGTGACCAACACGGTGCTGCCGTGCACCTGCTGTGGGCGGGCCAGGCGCACGCCGAGCCTGGCGGCGAGCTCCGCCTGTCCAGCGCGCGCGTCACCCCAGCTGCGGGTCGTGAACAGCGCGCGTGCGCCCGGGAGATCGACGGCGATCTGTCCTTCCCAGTCCTCAAACGGGGAGCTCAGCTGCATCGTTTGAGGCTACCGCTGGCGCTGCGCACGCGCGGCCTGCAGCGCCAGCTCGAGCTGTGCAGGGGCGCCCTCTGCCAGGCCGTCAAAGAGCGCCGCCCTGGCGGCGGCG
>JAJZID010000241.1 GCA_021810705.1 Actinomycetes bacterium | reverse complement strand
ATGCCGCCGCACCCGAACTATGTGCCTCGCCGATGATCGACCCGCGCTTTGCGATCGTGGGCGCCGTGCTGCCGCTGCTCGGCAGCCTGCGCTACGCGCAGGCCACGCTGAGCGGCCGCGCCCGCCCAAATCGCATCAGCTGGGGGTTGTGGGCGCTCTTGCCGCTGATCGCCTTCGCCGCTGAGCTGAGCGCGGGCGTGGGGCTCGCGTCGCTGGTGACGCTCGCGCTTGGGCTCGGCCCGCTGCTCGTGCTGGTCGCGTCGGTCGGCAGCCGCGGCGCCTTTGCGGCGCTCGAGCGTTGGGACATCTGGTGTGCGGCCTGTGCCCTGTTGGCGGTCGGCGTCTGGGCGCTCAGCGGCCACGGGTACCTCGCGGTGAGCGCAAGCGTGCTTGGCGACGCCTTCGCAGCCCTGCCAACGATCCGCAAGACCTACCGCGCTCCGCAGAGCGAGAGCGCGAGTGCGTTCATCGCGAGCTCGCTCGGTTCGTTGCTCGCGCTGCTCACACTGCGACGGTGGACCGTCGACGACGCCGCGTTCCCTGCCTGGGTGGTGCTCGGCGGCGGTTTGATCGGCCTGCTGGCCGTCAGGCAGAGGCTGCGACGGCTGATCCGCGCGGCTACGGGGAGGCTTTGACCCCTGCGAACCAGGCCGCACGGAGCGCTACCGACGCTCGCGGACGCCCTTCGGCTACTGTGCGCTCGAGCGCGACGATGGCTGCCTCAAAGCACATCCGTATAGGTGCGCGTCTACGTCACGCGCGCGAGCAGAGCCGTCTCTCGCTGGGGGAGGTGGCCGATCGCGCCGGGGTGACCAAGAGCTTCCTCTCACGCGTGGAGCGGGACATCACGAGCCCCTCAATCGCGAGCCTCGAGGCGCTCTGCGCCGCGCTCGGACTGCCGCTGGCGGACCTCTTCCGCGAGCCTGAGACGACGCTTGTGCGTCGCTCTGATCGGCCGCGCCTGGCTGAGTTGCCCAAGGCCTCAGACGTGCTCGACACGCTCATCACCCCCGCCGACGAGCGCCACGTCACGGTGCTCGAATCGGTCGTGCCGGCCGGTGGCTCGGGTGGCAGCGAGCTCTACACCCTGCCCAGCGAGTGCGAGGTGTGCTTCGTGCTGCGCGGCGAGGTGGAGGTCAGCTTCGCGCATGAGAGCTTCACGCTGGGCACAGGCGATGCGCTCACGTTCGGCGCCTCGGTTCCACACACGTGGCGTGCCCAGGGAGACGAGGGGGCACGCATCCTTTGGATCCTCGCCCCCGGCCTGCCAGATCCTCAGGGAGCCATCCGTTGAGCGTCACGGTCGCCTGCTGCCAGGTCGAGCTCGAGGTCGGGAGTGCAAAGCGCAACCGGCAGGCCTGCCTGGAGGCGGTCGCCGCTGCGGCGGCCGACGGCGCCGAGATCATCGTGCTGCCCGAGCTGGCCAACAGCGGCTACGTGTTCGCCGATCCGGGCGAGGCACGTGCGCTCGCCGAGCCGCTTGGTGGCCCGATGGTGAGCGCGCTCGAGGAGCTGGCCAAGAGCCTCCAGGTGGTGGTCGTTTCAGGGCTGTGCGAGTCGGACCAGCAGGACGGCGTGCTGCGCAACAGCGCCATCGTCGTGGACGAGCGCGGCCTGCGCAGCGTATACCGCAAGGCCCACCTGTGGGGGCGCGAGCCGCAGTTCTTCCGGCCCGGGGACCAACCGCCGGCGGTTATCGACACCCGCTTTGGCAGGCTCGGGACGATGGTCTGCTACGACCTCGAGTTTCCCGAATGGGTGCGCGGTGCGGCGCTGATGGGCGCGCAGCTGCTGTGCGTGCCGACCAACTGGCCGGCTGAGCCACGCCCGCTGGGCGAGCGCTCGATGGAGGTTGTGCGAGCGCAGGCTGCAGCGTCCATCAACCGCGTGTTCATCGCCTGCTGTGACCGTGCAGCGGTGGAGCGGGGGGTGGTCTGGGTCAACGGCACGGTGATCGTCGGGCCAGACGGATACCCGCTCGCCGGGCCGGTCTACGCCGACCGCGCCGTCACGATCACGGCGCAGCTCGAGCTGAGCGCTGCGGACGACAAGTCGCTTGGGCCCCGCAACGACGTCTTTGCCGACCGCCGGGCCGACCTCTACCGCGACCTGCCGGGCTGAAGCCAGGGCGACCGCCCGCCATCAGCGACGGTCCTCGCCTCGCTCGATTAGGCTGCCGGTATGAAACTCGCGACCTTCACCACCGATGCAAGCTCAGAGCCGCTTGGCGGCGTTGTCGACGGGGAGCGCGTGCGAGCCTTCGCGCGCGGCGCCGACGCGGTCCGTGACGTGCTGGCCGGCAGGATCTCCACGGAGGCAGACCTGGGCGAGTACGCGCTGAGCGACGTGCAGTTGCTCGCGCCGATCCCGCGCCCGGGGACGATCTTCGCGATCGGGCTCAACTACGCGGACCACATCGCGGAGATGGGCCATGCGAGCCCGGAGTGGCCGACCGTGTTCCTCAAGGCCGCCACCTCGGCGACGGCGCCGTCGGGGCCGATCGTCAAACCGGCGGTGGTCGGCAAGCTCGACTACGAGGGTGAGCTGATGATCGCGATCGGGCAGGGCGGGGCGGCCGCCGCGTACTGCGTCGCCGACGACGTGACCGGGCGCGACCTGCAGGGCCGCGAGCCGCAATGGGTGCGGGGCAAGGGCGCCGACACGTTCTGCCCCTTCGGGCCGTGGCTGACGACCGCCGACGAGGTCCCGGATCCCGGGAACCTCGCGATCCGAACCTGGGTCAACGGCGAGCTGCGCCAGAGTTCAAACACCTCAAACCTGGTGTTCGGGATCGAGGCGCTGCTCGCCTTCATCTCTGAGACCTGCACGCTGCGGGCCGGGGATCTCATCCTGACCGGCACCCCGGGTGGGGTCGGGCAGGGCATGAACCCGCCACGCTACCTGCGGTCAGGCGACACGGTCAGGATCGAGGTCGAGTCGCTCGGGCAGATCGAGCACAGCGTCAGTTAGCCGTAACGCCCAAAGTGAGCGCCAGCCCAGCGGGGCTGGCGCGTCACTGAACCGCCGCGCTGCTCAGTCGTCTTCGTCGTCTTCGTCCTCTTCGAACTCGAGGTCGTCGAAGGCCTCGGGGTCGTCGAACTCGGCGTCGCCGTCATCGTCTTCGTCGCCGTAGCCCAGCTCGTCGTCTTCTTCGAAGTCGTCTTCGTGGAGGTTGGTCATGGCCCGCAGATTAGTAGATGCGCGCGCGGATCAGTGCTTGTCGAGGACCCGGTCGATCAGGCCGTAGGCGACTGCCTCCTCCGCCTTGAAGAAGCGGTCGCGCTCCATGTCGGCGTGCACCTTCTCGACAGTCTGCCCCGTGTGCTGCGCATAGATCTCGTCGATGCGACGGCGGATGTTCAGCACCTCGCGGGCGTGGATCTCGATGTCGGTGGACTGACCCTCAAATCCGGAGGAGGGCTGATGGATCAGAATGCGGCTGTTGGGCAACGCGAAGCGCTTGCCCTTGGCGCCGGCCATCAGCAGCAATGAGCCCATGGACATTGCGATCCCGACGCAGATCGTCTGCACCTGAGGCTTGATGAACTGCATCGTGTCGTAGATCGCAAGCCCTGAGTAGATCGAACCACCCGGGCAATTGATGTAGATCGAGATGTCCTTATCGGGGTCGGATGATTCGAGGTGAAGCAGCTGCGCCACGACCAGGTTGGCGACGATGTCATCGATCGGCGTGCCGAGGAAGATGATCCGCTCGTTCAGGAGGCGGCTGTAGATGTCGAACTCGCGCTCGCCTCTGGCGGTGCGCTCGATGACCATGGGAACCAGTGGCATGGGCTTGACGCTAGCGGATGTCGGGGTGGATCGCCCGTACCGTTCAGGCGGCCTGGTCGAGCCAGGCGCGCCGGCTGGTGTGCGGGCCCGTGTAGGCGCCGCCGTCGAACTCGCTCCTGATCTCCCCGACCGTGCCAAAGCGCTCGGCGACGACGTTGTGCTGGTGAATCGTCTCGA
>JAJZID010000240.1 GCA_021810705.1 Actinomycetes bacterium | reverse complement strand
CGGCCGGCGGGTCTACCAGCGGATGCTCACCTACACGCTCAACAAGATCGCCAAGACCTTTCAGGTCTCGCTGTTTCTCGCACTCGGCCTGCTGATCACCGGCAGTTTCGTCACCACGCCCAGGCTGGTGCTGCTGCTGTTGTTTGCCAACGATTTCGTAACGATGTCGCTGGCGACCGACAACGTCGGCTTCTCCTCACGCCCGGACCGATGGGCGGTCCCGTCCCTCTCGCTCGTGGCGCTGGCCGTTGCCGTGCCGTGGCTTGGCCTTTCCTTCGCCACGTTTTTTGTTGGGCGTGACGCGCTTGGGCTTGGGCTGGCGCAGACGCAGACGCTGGTATTTGTGATGCTGGTGGCCACCGGCCAGGCGACGGTGTACCTGGTGCGAGAGCGCCGCCATCTATGGGCTTCGCGACCCAGCAGCTGGATGCTTGTGGCGACCGCGCTTGATCTTGTGATCGTTGCGATTCTCGCGTCACGCGGGATCCTGATGTCGGCGATCAGCCTTGCCGATGTCGGCGTGCTGATCGGCGTCGTGCTGGCCGTGACGCTGCTCTTGGACATCCTGAAGGCGCCTCTGCTCGCGCGCATCCGCCCGGAGCAGGCTCACGCCACAGCACGGGCTCACAGATAGCGTTCGGACCAGGTGACGGGCCTCCTCCACGCGTCGCCGATGGAATCGCGCTTCGACGGAACGTGCGAACCTCGGAGTAACGCGGCTCCACGGCAGCGAAGTGCAACCAGACGGCACCCGCACGATCCCGACCCTGCGCGGCGAGCAGTGACTGTCAGCCAGCCGCCATCCGGCGTGCTGTCGGTTACGGGCTGCGGCGCACCGCGACGATCGCCGCGGTGCTCTCAGTGGTCTGGATCTCGCAGGCGAGCAGGCGGGGATCGCCGAGCAGCGCCTCGCGCACAGCGTCGCCGTCTCTGGCCCGACCGGGCGTGAGGTCATCTTTGACGAGAATGCCGCCGGGCGCGAGCATCGAGATCGCAAGCGCCGCGGACTCGGCGGCGTCGCCCGCGTCGAGAAAGATCAGGTCGAACAGGCCGCGCTCGGGCAGCAGCTCGCGCCAGTCGCCGAGCACCATCTCGGCACGCGTGCCCGCCAGCCTCTGTGCCGCCAGCCGGAAGCGCTCGGGGTCGTTCTCGACGGTGACAAACGTCGCATCCGAGGGCAGCGCAGCCACCATGGCGCTTGCGCCCTCACCGTAGGCGGTCCCCAGTTCGGCGATGCGCCCGCGTGGTTTGGCCGCGACCAGCGTTGCCAGGAGCCGGCGCACAGCCTCGATCGACGATCCACCATCGGTCACGGCCCAGAACGGTAGCTGGCAAATGCTGCGCGTGACTAGACTCGGCGACAGACAGGCGCAGAACGGACCGAGTGGCCGATAGCACCGTGAGCGAGCAACGATCAGAGCCCGACGCTGAGAAACGCCCGGAGGGTCTGCGCGGGCGCGTCGTGGGTGGCCTGCGACAGGGTGCCGCTGCGGCGGTGGTGGCTGGGGGTCGCGGCGCGACCGAGCTTGGACAGGCAACTCGGGCGCTGGCGCTGCAGATTGCCGGTACGGGCCTGAACGACGAGCGCGCGCTGGTCGGGCACGTGATGGGCATGCACCTGCTGATCCCCGCAAGCCACCTCCACGGCCCCCGTCAGGAGCCGGTCCTGATGTACCTCTTTGGGGATGCGCTCGCCATCCGCCCGACCCGCGACGCGCCGATGTCTTCGATCCCGCTGCCGGGCCTGCACATGCTCCTGCCCCCTGTCGCCGTCGCCCGCTGGGTCTACAAGGCTGGGCGGGTTGAGCACGCGAACCTCGACCTGGTCAAGGATGCGCAGCGCTTCGCCGACTCGCTCGCGCAGTGGACCGTCGATGACTTCGCGCAGGCCGACCCAGAGCTGGACGTGCACCTGCTCGCGGAGCTGCCCGAGCCGCTGCACGTCTATGGCCACCTGGCCTACGCGCACATCTATATCCCCGTGCCCGGCGGCCGGGCACTGCGTCTGAAGAGCGATCTGCCGGCGGCGCCGGGCGCGCTCGAGCAGCTGGGCGCGCTGTTCGCGAACGTCACCTGGCCCCACGGCCTGAGCACGGAGGCACCGCAGGGCGGCTCCGGGGACGGCTCGAGCGAGGGCCCCGGCGGAGCATCTGCCGCTCCCGGTGGCGGCTGAGGTCGGTCGCTCCAACGTCCGTCTCGTGTGGGGTCAAGGCTGCTGCCGCGCAACGGGCCATGCAAGCGACGGGGATTAAGCGCTCGCACAGCTGGGTATCGCATACTGCGACTGTGCCTGAGTACCTGAAGCTCGACAACACCCGGACGGGCCGCGGATGGGGTCCGCGTGTACTGCTCGGCGTCCTCGGCGTGGTGCTCGTGCTCGTGGTCCTGATCGTCGTGCAGTTGGCGCGCGGGACAGCGCCGATCAAGGCGAGCGTGGTGATCCCAAACGCCGTCACCGTTCCCGGCACACCGCCGGCGCTTCCCTGGCCCAAGTACGCGACGGCGGCGGTGGCGATCGAAGGCGTCGGGACGCTCGGCGGTGTGCGCACCGAAGTGAGCAGGTCACTGGCGAGTGTCGCGAAACTGTTCACGGCGCTTGTGGTGCTCAAGCAACATCCGCTCACGCTCGGCCAGAGCGGTCCCTCGATCCCGATCACCGCAGCCGACGCCACCAAGTACCAGATTGACGTGCGTGACCGTGACTCGGTTGTGAAGGTCAGCGCCGGGGAGCACCTGACCGAACTGCAGGCGCTCGAGGGCATGCTGATCCCCTCGGCCGACAACCTCGCCAGGCTGCTTGCCAACTGGTCTGACACGAGCCACAGCGCGTTCGTGCAGGCGATGAACAGTGAGGCTGCGGCACTCGGGCTGACACACACGCACCTGGCCGGCCCGTCCGGCCTGAACCCCGCCAGCGTCAGCACCGCCGCAGACCTGGTCAAGGTCGGCGAGGCCGTGATGGCAAACCCGGTGCTGCGCCAGATCGTCGGCATGCCACAGGTGACCCTGCCGGTCGCGGGCACCGTCTTCAACGTCAACGATATGCTCGGCCGCGACGGGATCATCGGGATCAAGACCGGGTCCACGCCGGCGGCCGGTGGGAACTTCGTGTTTGCCGCAAGCCACCACGTGCAGGGCAGGAACGTGACGGTGATCGGCGCGATCCTCGGCGCCACTGGAGTCCAGGCACTGCAGAATGCGCTCGACCTGGGTGCCAAGCTCGCGGACGCCGCCGCTAAGGCGGTGCGCGAGGTCTCGCCGGTGTCGGCGGGGGAGGCGGTCGTGAGGTTGCACGCGCCTTGGGGGCCGACAGTGGTCGGGCGCACTGGCGGCGCGGCACCGATCCTCGCCGTTCCCGGCGAGCAGGTGAGCGCGCACGTGGTGCTCGAGCCTGCCGTGGCTGACGGCAAGCTCCACCAGATCAAGGCCGGGCAGCGGCTCGGCACGCTTGACCTGCAGGTCCGCGGCCACACGACCAGCCTGCCGATCACCGCCTCCGGCTCGATCTCCGCGCCCTCGCTGAGCTACAAGCTAGAGCGTTTCTGAGCCCGGGACGACGTCCTCGGAGCGACTCGCGAAGCCGGTCTGCTCGGCTTGCACCACCGCAAGCAGGTCGCGCAGGCCAAACTCCTCACGCTCGTCCGCCAGTGCCCGCCCGCCAGCGGCCATCAGCAGACGGCGCAGCTCGCGATCCGGCCGAACGCTGAAGCTCGGGGCGGCGGCGAGCGCCGCTGCCCCGGCGGTCACGGGCCGGCCCTGGGGCAGCGGCTCTCCGGCCGGCAGCGAACGCAGCACCTCGCTCCTGATCTGCTCCGGCGTGACGCCGGCCACGCCCAGGATCTCGATCGCAGGTCCCTGGGGCTCACGCACCAGGCCAAGCAGGATGTGCTCGGTGCCGATGTACTTGTGACCGAGCGCAAGCGCTTCGCGCAGCGCCACCTCGAGCACCTTCTTGGCGCGCGGGGTGAACGGGATCTGGCCGCTCGGCATCTCTGCGCCCTGA
>JAJZID010000239.1 GCA_021810705.1 Actinomycetes bacterium | reverse complement strand
CGTGCTGGCGCGCCGCGACGAGATCATCAACAACCTCGACGACTCCCAGCAGGTGCCGTGGCTCGAGGCGCGCGACATCACCCTGGTGCGCGGCGACGCGCGGCTCGATGGGCCGGGGCGCGTGCGTGTCGGCGAGGACCTGCTCGTGGCCCGCGACGCCGTGGTGATCGCGGTCGGTACAGGGGCGGTGTTCCCGCCGATCCCGGGGCTGGCGGACGCCGCCGCCTGGTCCACGCGTGAGATCACGACCGCCCGGGAGGCTCCCCGCGAGCTCGCGATCCTCGGCGGCGGCGTAGCGGGCGTCGAGATGGCCCAGGCGTGGTCATCGCTCGGCTCGCACGTGACGGTGATTGAGGCCGCGAGCAGCCTGATCGGCCGGGAGGAGCCCTACGCCGGCGCCCAGGTCAGGGAGGCGCTCGAGCAGGCGGGCGTCACGGTGCTGACCGGGATCGCTGCCGCAGCGGTTAAGCGCGACGGCGCGCGCACCACGGTCACGCTGAGCGACGGCACGCAGGTGAGCGCCGACAGGCTGCTGGTGGCGACCGGCCGGCAAGCGCTGAGCGATGGGATCGGCCTGGAGACCGTCGGGCTGACCGGCGGGGGATACATCGAGGTGGACGACCACATGTGCGTGATCGGCGTCCCTGGCCTCTACGCGATCGGCGACGTGAACGGCCGCTCGCTGCTGACCCACTCCGGCAAATACCAGGCGCGGATCGCCGCAGACCACATCCTCGGGGAGCGGGCAGCGGCCCGTACCGATGTCGGCACAGCGCCGCGCGTGATCTTCACCGACCCGCAGGTGGCGGCCGTCGGCATGACGCTCGCGGCGGCACAGGAGGCGGGCATCCGCGCGGTCGCGATCGACGTGCCCACGAGCGGAACCGCGGGGGCCAGCTTCCACGGCCGAGGCGCGGCCGGAACCACGCGGTTCGTTGTCGACACAGCCAGCGAGGTACTCGTGGGGGCGACCTTCGTGGGGCCAGATGTGGCCGACTTTCTACAGGCGGCGACGATCGCTGTGGTTGGCCGGGTGCCACTCCGGACCCTGACACACGCGTTTGCGCCGTTCCCGACCCGCAGCGAGCTGTGGCTGAAGTTCCTGGAAGCCTACGAGCTGGCGCACAATGTATCCCTGCATGCGGATCACGCGGGAGGCTGAGAGAGTGGCTGTACCCGGAGCACTGGCGCACCAGGCGCAGGTACTCGCGCCCACCGGCCAGGCCGGCGCGCCCGGCGCGGAGCCGACCGGCAGCGCACATGTGCTCGCGGTGTGTGACCTCTCGCGCGGCGGGCGCGCCGCCCTGCGCTGGGCCGCTGACACCGCCAGGCGTGCTGACGCGCGGCTGACGGTGGTTGCGCTGGTGCGCCGCGAGCGAAGCGACGTGGGTTGTGTGCGCTGTCGGCAGGGCGCCGCGCTGTGGAACCAGCACCTGGACGAGATCACCTCCGAGCGGCTGGCGCAGGCGCAGGCGCTAGTCGGAGACGGCGTCCGCGTGGGCTTCGAGGTGGCCGAAGAGCCGGCTGTGAGCGGCGTCGCCCAGACCGCCGCTCGCGTTGGCGCGGACCTGATCGTGCTGCCCCGTCACGGCCTCGACTGGCGTCGCGGGACATCCGCGGCCGCGCGCCTGCGGCAGCTGGGCGACTGGAGCGTGACGGTCGTCCCATAGGGCGTCCGCCGCCACTCTCAGGTCGCTCGTCTGCTGAGGACGACAATGCTCGGATAGCCACGCAGGCTGAGCCTCGTGGTGATGACCGTGAAGCCCGCGCCCGTGAGCACCGTCGTCGGGTCGAGCGCTCGCAGCCCGTCGAAGCGCTTCGGCCAGCGCCGCGCCAGCCAATCCAGCCCACTCGCAAGCGGCCGCGACAGGCCGCGGTCGGGGATCGCCGGCGTCACCGTCACAAGCCGCCCGCCGGGGCGCAGCACACGGCGTATCTCGGACAACACCGCCTCCAGCTCGGAGGCGTCCAGCAGGTGCAGGACATAGGAGGCACAGACTGCGTCGTAGGCGTCGTCGGGAGCGGGCAGCGAGCGGGCGTCGGCCAGCGCGAGCGACCAGCCGTCGGGGAGCCCGCCCACACGGGCGAGCATCCCCCGGGAGCGGTCGATGCCAAGCACCGCTCGCGGCCTGTGGCGGTGCCGCGCCAAGGCGCGCAGCACTTCGCCCGTGCCCGTCCCGACGTCGAGCACGCACTCGTGCGGCACCGGGGACATCAGCGCCACGGCCGTCCGCACGGCCGCGCGCTCGAGCCACAGCTGGCGGTCGTAGCCGACGCTCAGCAGATCCCAGCGATCGCGCGTCGGCACCTGCGCAGGCCCGCCGGTCACGTGCTCGCCGCTCATCGCTGGGCTATCGCCTCAAGCGTCATGCCACGCGCCTCGAAGCCGCGCAGCCACCAGCCGCCGGCCGCGATCGCGCCGATCCCCCACAGCGCCGCCAGCGTCACGAACGCGCTCCAGAGCCCGAAGCTCGATGCGCTCTGCGCCAACAGCACCGCGCCAAGCATCGCGCCCACACGCCCGACGGCGACGCACGCGCCGACGCCGGTGGCGCGCAACCGCGTCGGGAAGAGCTCGGTGAACGTCGGATAGGCTGAAACCCAGGCGGTGGTGGCGCAGAGCACCGCGAGCGTGAACGCTGCCAGCGTCAGCAGAGCAGATCCTGTGAGCGCCGCGGCGGCCACCAGCAGCGACGAGCCGGAGGCCACCAGGTAGCCGAGCAGAACCGTCGGGCGGCGCCCGACGCGCTCGAGTGACCAGCCGGCAAGCATGCCGCCGGCGAGCGCACCGAGGTTGGCCACCAGGTAGAAGTAGGGCACCGCGCTCGCCCCAACATCCACCACCCCTCTGGTGAGCACGAACACCGGCACAAAGGAGAACAGACCGTAGTATCCGGCGGCTTCCGAGAAGTCGAGCGCCATCCCCAACAGCAGCTTGGAGCGATGCTCAGACCAGAGCTCCCCGAGCCGTGAGCGCAGCGAGCCCGACAGCTCCTCGGGCAGATAGTGGACATGCTGGCGGCTCAGGCCCGTGATGCGCTCGATCACCTCGTTTGCCTCGCGCAGACGTCCCTGCGAGGCCAGCCAGCGCGGCGATTCGGGCACCAGCCGGCGCGCGTAGAGCCCGTAGACCGCTGACACCGCGCCGAACAGCAGCGCAAAGCGCCATCCACGCTGGCCCAGCAGCGCGGTCACGAACACGATCGACACAAGCCCGGCGACAATCCCGCCGAGCGACCAGAAGTTCATCACCACCGCATTGGCGCGGCCACGAACGCGCGCGGGCATGAACTCGGAGATCGCGGAGGAGACCGCCGAGTACTCTCCCCCGACGCCGAGGCTGGTCAAAAAGCGGAAGCACATGAACACGGTGTAGTCGGGCGACGCCGCCGTGGCCACGGCCGAGAGCGAGTAGAGGACGAGCGTGGCCGCAAACAGGCGCCTGCGGCCGAAACGGTCGGCCAGGTAACCGAACAGCGCCGCACCGATCGCAAGGCCGGCAAACCAGATCACGAAAACGGCCACCTGCTGCGCACGGTCAAGACGGAAGGCCGTCGCGATCGAGGGGATGAGGCTGCCGATGATCTGCACCTCGAACGCGTCAAGCGCCCAGCCGATGCCAAGCGACGCCGCTATGCGGCTGTGCATAGGTCTCCAGGGTGAGCGGTCCAGCCGGTCGGACATCTGCCTCCTTCAATGGTCTGCGGTTGTTTGGCTGTGGCCGACGCCCACAGGTCGGCCGGCATGCCTCAGCGGATCTGTGGATACAGCCGCGCGAGCCTGTGCGCGGGTACACCCGCGAGGTAAAGCCAGCGGATCAGCACCCACGCGGCGATGGTGCGCGCCAGACCATGGCCCTGCCAGCGTCTGGCCGAGGTGAGCGCCGGACCCTTCAGGCAGACGGTCCGTCCGAACCGCTCGAGCCGCCGGGCGAAGTCGTAATCCTCCATGATCGCAACCTCACGAAACCCTCCGAGCCGATCAAAGACATCAGCCCGTACCCA
>JAJZID010000238.1 GCA_021810705.1 Actinomycetes bacterium | reverse complement strand
CGTGATGCCGGCGCTGCGGATCGCGATCGTGACCTGCATGGACTCGCGCCTGGACGTGTTCAGCGCGCTCGGGTTGATCGGTGGCGAGGCGCACATCATCCGTAACGCCGGCGGGGTGGTGACCGACGACGTGATCCGCTCGCTGGCGATCTCGCAGCGCCGCCTGGGCACACGCGAGATCATGCTGATCCACCACACCGACTGCGGCATGCAGCTGGTCAGCGACGACAGCTTTCGCGCCGAGCTGCAGGCCGACACCGGCATGGCGCCAGCGTTTGCGATCGAGTCCTTCACCGACCTCGACGCAGACGTGCTCCAGTCGATCGAGCGGGTGCGCCGCTCGCCGTTCATCCCGCATCGTGACACCGTGCGCGGGTTCGTCTACGACGTCGACACGCGCCGCCTGCGTGAGGTCGGCCAGGCGCTCAGCGGGGCGCCGGCGTGAAGGCCGACGTGGGAGCGAACTACGCGCGGGCCGCTCGCCGTCTGGCGTAGCATCGAGTGCATGGATCAGGCTGCCGGCTACGCGGTGCAGGGTGGTTGCCTCTGTGGCGCTGTGCGCTTCGAACTGACCGCGCCCCCGACGCTTGCCGGCTATTGCCACTGCACCCGCTGTCAGCGCCGCACCGGGACCGCCTCGGCGGTGTCGGTGTTCGTCGATCCGGCGGCGCTCAGGTGGCTCGGTGGCGAGGACCTGATTCGCTGCTGGGCGCCGCCCGACGGCATGCTCAAGTGTTTCTGCGGCGAATGTGGAGCGCACCTTTTTTCACGCTCGCCCGACGGTTCGCGCATGGCGATCCGGATGGCCGCCTTTGACGCCGACCCGGGCATCCGGCCGAGCTACCGCCAGTACGTGGCCTACGCGGCCAGCTGGGAGCCGATCCCCGACGACGGGCTGCCACGCTACCCGCAGGCGCGTCCGCGCGACGCCGTCTGACTCGGCAGGCGCTCGCTGGGCAGGAGCCCGAACCTTGTCTTATCCAGTCCTCAATCTCAGTCGCCATACTGAGTGCCTGTGACCTCCGCGGTGCTTCACGAGACGCTCGCGCCACTGCGCTCAAACCCGTCTGAGTCGGCGATCCTGCTGGACATCGACGGGACGTTGGCACCGATCGTCGACAACGCGGGGGATGCGACCGTGCCCGAGAGCACGCGGCAGTTGATCATCGCCATGTCTCGGCGCTATGGGCAGCTCGCGTGCATCAGTGGGCGGCGCGCCTCAGAGGCGCGGGCGATGGTCTCGGTTGGCACCATCGCCTACGTCGGTGCCCACGGCGGCGAACTGCTGCGTCCCGGCTGGACAGAGGCCCTGGTGGATCCGGAGCTGCTGCGCTGGGCGCCTCGCGTGGAAGCCTTTCGCCTGGAGTCCGACACCGGTGAGCTCAGGCGCCGGCGTGTGCGGATCGAGGACAAGGGCACGATCATCGGCTACCACTGGCGCGGGGCCTCCGACGAAGCCGACGCGCGAGCAGCGGTGGACGCGATCGCCGCCCAGGCCAAACAGGCGGGGCTCGAGGTCCACTGGGGCCGCAAGGTCATGGAGGTCAGGCCGCCCGTGAGAATCGACAAGGGCCTGGCCGTACGCCAGGTGCTTGGGGACCGACGCTACGCGGCCGTGCTCTACGTGGGCGACGACACGACCGATCTGGACGCCTTCCGTGCCGTGCGTGCGCTGGTGCAGGAGGGTGAGGTCGGCCAGGCGATCTGTGTGGGCGTCCGCTCCGATGACGCGCCGGCGGGCGTCGCCGCCGAGGCCGACCTGATCGTCGCAGGAACCGACGGTGTGCGCGAGCTTCTGGCGAAGCTCGCCGCGAGTTAGGCGAAGATCTCGGCCCGGATGCGCTTTCCCGAGCTTCTGCGCACCACCGTCATCCTCTGCGGCGCGGCTGCGACGCTGCTGGCGGTGATGACGGTCGCGGGCGCCGCCGGAACCGGCGACTCGCTGCTGGTACCGCTCTGTGCTCTGTGGTGGCTCGTCGCCGCTGTCTTCGGCGCCATGCTCGGCCGCCGCAGCAGCACCTCGCATCAGATCAGCCTGTTGCTCTCGAGCGCGCGCACACAGATGAGCCTGCCCGAGATCAACCCGGGGCGCGTCGTGCTCAACCGTCTCTGGCCGATCCTGGTGGGCACGCTTGCGGCCGGCGCGGTGGCCTTTGCGGAGCCGCAGGTTCCCGGGATCGCGGCCGGCTTTGCGCTCGGCGGTGCGCTTGTCCTGCGTCGGCAGGGGGCTGCTGTCAGCGCGATAGAGCAGCGCGACGGTGCGCGCTTCTACGTCGAACACAACTCGCCGCTGCGGCCGATCAGGCTGATCCGTACGCCGGGCTTTCGCTCCAATCTGACCGAGCTCGCGCGGGGGCGTCAAACGCGGCCGATCGCCGGCAGGCGCGCCTAGGGAGTCCCTCAGAACATGCCGAACACGCTGCACATCCCGCTCCTCGCCTACATCCCCAGCCCGCCGTTCAACGGCTTTTCGGTCGGGCCGTTCTTCTTTCACATCTACGGGATCTGCTATGTGCTCGCCGCGGCGCAGGCGATCCTGATCACCCGCAGGCGCTGGGCCAAGCGGGGCGGCGACCCGGAACTGGTCTACAACGTCGCCTGGTGGGGATTCCCCGCCGGGCTCATCGGTGGGCGCATCTACTTCGACATCACCACCCCGAGCCAGATGCCCCACCACTGGTGGGGGCCGTTCGCGATCTGGGATGGCGGCATGGGCATCTGGGGTGGCGTCGCACTCGGGGCCGCGGTCGGATACTGGTATCTGCGCAAGCACGTCGGCCACCTGCAGGCCGACCGCTTCGTCAACCTGGTGACGCCCACGCTGCTGATCGGCCAGGCGATCGGCCGGATC
Organism: Actinomycetes bacterium; assembly: GCA_021810705.1. Lineage (GTDB taxonomy): Bacteria > Actinomycetota > Thermoleophilia > Solirubrobacterales > Solirubrobacteraceae > Palsa-465. The sequence goes on along the minus strand of JAJZID010000238.1, from coordinate 1,204 downwards.
GGCAACTACTTCAACCAGGAGCTCTACGGCAAGCCGTCCAAGCTGCCCTGGGCGCTTGAGATTTCGCCCGCGCACCGTGTGCCCGGCTATGCGCACTACGCGACCTTCCAGCCGTCATTCCTCTACGAGATGATCTTTGACCTCTTCTGGGCTGGCGTGCTGATCTGGCTTGACAACCACAGGAAGGTGCGGCCGCCCGCGATCTTCCCGCTATATGTGGCCGGCTACTCCGGCTACCGGATCTTCGAGGAGACGATCCGCATCGACTACTCGCAGTACATCCTCGGCATGCGGCTGAACTTCTGGGTGGCGATCATCGGCACGATCGCCGGGCTCATCTGGTTTGCCCTGATCCAGTTCAGGCACCGCCCCGGCGGCCCCGCAGAGCCACCAGATCATCCCACGCGAGCGTATTCGCAATCTGTGCAGGCGTGAGCCAGGCGCGCCGGGCGGTGGCCACCCCGTAGCGGGCCACCGCAAACCCGCCCGGACGGTGGGCGTCGCAGTTGATCACCAGCCGGACGCCCGCCTGCGCCGCCGCTTGCGCATGCTGCTCGCTCAGGTCGCGCCGCTCGGGATTTGCGTTGATCTCGAGCATCGTGCCGGTGCGTGCGGCGGCCTCGAGCACGGCGTCGAGATCGAACTCGTAGGGCTCGCGCTCGAGTAGCTTGCGACCGCTCAGGTGGCCGATGCAGTCAACGGACGCGTGCTCGATCGCGCTGAGGATGCGCGCCGTCATCGCCGCCGCCGGCATTCTGAAGGAGGTGTGCACGCTCGCCACCACCCAGTCGAGCTCGGCCAGCAGCTCGTCGGGGTAATCGAGCGTGCCGTCGGGCAGGATGTTCACCTCAGAGCCGATCAGCAGCCGAAAGCCCGCAAGTGTCCCATCCAGCTCGCGCGCCCGCTCGATCTGTCTGCGCAGCTGGTCGGCGGAGACGTCCGCGCCGAACCCCATGGACGCCGAGTGATCGGTGATCGCGAGGTACTCGTAGCCGGCGGCGGCCGCCGCGGCGGCCATCTCCTGCATCGACGCGGTGCCGTCGGAGGCGTCCGTGTGGCAGTGCAGATCGCCCTTCAGGTCGGTGGTGCGCACGAGCCGGGGTAGCGTGCCGGCCAGCGCCGCCTCGATTTCACCGCGTCCCTCGCGCAGCTCGGGCTCGATGTAGTCCATGCCGAGCAGCGCATACACCTCGGGCTCGCTTGC
>JAJZID010000237.1 GCA_021810705.1 Actinomycetes bacterium | reverse complement strand
CGCCGGTCGCGAGCGTCTGCACCTCGTTGCGGCACGAACCCGCAACCCAATGCGGGCACGCCGCGTAGCCCGACGCGGAGCACCGCCCAGACCTGGTCATGGTCACGAACAGCCGGCCGTGGCTCGTCGACGCAGGCGTGGCAACCTGGAAGCCGTCGACCGGCACCGAAGCCAGGCGGCCGAGCCGTCGCCCGTCGGACACGGCGAAGCGCTCCAGGACCTCGCTTCGGCCGCAGCCACAGGCGGGAACCAGCGACACGAACGTACCTGCCAGCCGCAGCGCGCTGGCCGCCGTCCTGGCCTGCGGCTCGCGCTCACGATGCGAACCAGCCTCCGCTGAACCGATCGCGAGCGCGCCGATCACACTCACCGCCAGGAGTGCGCCGACGAAGATGCGCCCACGCCGGCGTCCCATCAACCCGGCGTGCAAACGCATGCGCCTGTCCTCTCGCTGGCCATACCCATCAACTACGTCCCTCACAGGCCGGCGTCACACGCCGCTCGAGTTCGACCCAGCGGCCGAGCTCGTTATCGAGACTGCCGGCGTCAACGAATCCCAGCCTGCGCGCGACCGCCTGCGAGCGCTCGTTCCACGCGGCTATCACGACGCGCTGCTTCGGCCTGACGGCGAGACCGTCGAGCAGCTCGAGCACGTCCGGCAGCCAGCCGCTCGCGATCCCTCGGCCGGTCAGATCCGGCCGGAATCCCCAGCCGATGTCGTCGATCTCGGGCACGGCCAACTGGCCGGCGACGCGCGCGTCTGGCCCCACGCAGACGTATCCGACGAACTCACCCGAGGCGCGAATCGACCGGTACCAGTTTACCGGGTCGAGCATCACTGAGATCTCCGCCTCGCTGCCATCGTAGAAGTCATAGGGCGGCTCGTAACGCCAGTCCGCGATCGCTCGCGCGTCGGACACAGACATGGCAACCAGCTGGATCACGCCCACGAACAATAACCCGGGCATCGTGGCCCCAACCACGACCAATGGTACTAAGCTATCTACCACCATTAGCGACACCTTCCGCGGGATCCGGAGATGACCACTCAGATACCGCCGCGCGAGCGGCCTGAGGTGAGCGCCGCGGAGCAGCACGACTCCGCGGCGCCTGAGGTCCTCTTCGAGGAGGCACGCCGCAGACGCCGGCGGCGCTGGATGGCCGGCAGCGTGCTCGCCGCCGGGGCACTCGCCGCGGTGCTGCTGGGCCTCGCCGACCACGGCGGCGGAGCGGGCGGCCGCTCCCACAGTCGGTCAAACGGCGAGCGGTCCGCGAACGGCGCCGTCGCGCGATCGAAGCTTCTCGCGACGGCCAGCGCGGGCTGCGCCGCAGCCGGGGTGGCGGGCAGCGGATTCGTGGCCTACGCGTGCATGAGCGGCGGTGCGAGGTCTGGCCACTCGCACCCGGCAGAGCTGCTCGTGGTCCACTCAGACGGCAGCTACAAGGGCTATCCCGACCACTTCAGCCAGGCGGAGCTCATGACGAGGTCAGCCCGTACCGGGGTGCTGGCCGCCCACAACGACGCGATCGTGCAGGTCACGGCCACCGGTCTCAGGACGCTCCTGAGCGCCACGCGGATCGCGAGGCTCGCCCCCGGTGCAGGTGCGATAGCCGCGATCGACTCGCTCCGGGTAAGCCGTGCCGGCGACATCCTCGTGCGCGTCAACTACCACGCGTCTGCACGTCACGGGTGCGAGAACGTCAGTGCCGAGCTGACGGCCCGCCACCGGCTCGTGGTGCTGTCGCGCTCGCGCTCAGGGCTCGTCTGCGGGTAGCGGCCGGCCCAGGAACGCTTCGAGTGCGAGCCACGTGGCCGCGTGCGTCAGCGGGCCGAGGCGGATGAGCCCGCCCTCACCATCACGCTTGACGGTGGCGGCCACGCCAACCTTCTCCAGGCGCTTGCGCTGACCGCGCGCACGCTCCATGCCGGTGCGCCCGTGGTAGTGCGCGTCGATGCCGAAGCGGCCGCCCTCGACCGGCCAGAGCGAGAGGCGGTCGGGCGCCCAGGTCGGGCCCGTCTCGGCCGGCAGCGCCGTGTACGCGACGAGGTCCTCGCGCGCCTCGCCCGGTCGCACGCTCGCGTGCGCCGACCACGCTCTGTCGTCAGGATCATCGCACCGGGGACGGTCACGGCCGAACACCACGCCATTATCGTCGTGGCGGTGGCCGCCGGCACCACGGGCGCGTCGGGCAGGTGACAGGTGGTATAGGTAGGGCTGTGAAGAAGACCAGCATCTACATCGAGCCCGAGGTCGACCTGGCTCTAACCCGTCAGGCCGCGGAGCGGGGAATCACCAGGGCTGAGGTGATCCGGCAGGCGTTGCGCGCCGCCGCGGGCGGGTCGGTGCGCGTGAAACCGCGTGCACGCGGCGTCTTTGCCGGGCCGAAGGATCTCGCCGCGACCGTTGACGAGCAACTGAAGCAGTCGGGCTTCGGCGAGCCGTGATAGTCGTCGACACCTCGGTGATCGTCGCGTACATGAACCGAGCCGACGACCACCACGCCGAGGTCAGCGCGTGGCTCGAGGAGGAGGGCGACGAGCTGGTGACCACGCCGCTGGTCATTGGCGAGGCCGATCACGTCGTGAGCGCTCGCGGCGGCCCGGCGGCCGCCAGGGCACTGCGACGCGACCTCACCTCCGGCGCCTACCTGCTGGAGTGGTGGCCGGCCGCGATCAACGCCGCATGCAGGGTTGTCGATCGCTACGCCGACCAGGGCCTCGGCCTCACCGACGCGTCCCTGGTCGCGCTCGCACAGCGCCTTCCGACGACGAGCATCGCGACACTGGACGAGCGCCACTTCCGTGCGATCCGCCCCCTGGAGGGCGGGGATGCGTTCAGGCTGCTGCCGGCCGACGGCGAAACGAGACCGCCCGCTCGCGGGCGCGGCGCCGGATCTGATCCCGCGATCGTCTCTTGGACCACGGTGATGGAGCGGCGGAGCGCTGAGCGCGATGCCGGGGCCGCCGAAACCGGCCCACCCGCCCGGCGGCCTCGCTGTGAGGCCACTGCTCCAAGCAGCATCGGCGATGGTAGGCTGGCGGCGGCGCGGCGGCTCATGGGCGGCCACCCGGAAGGACTCCCGCACCCGCCGGCTGGTAGCTGAGTTTCGCGATGCGCCGGCCGCCCAACGCTCGCACGATCACCGCTGCGCTCGCCGTCGCTGGGATGGTGCTGGTGGTGGCCGCGCCCTCATCGGCCGCCTCCCGCCCGGTGTCGCCGTCGCGCTTTGACCCGGGCTCCTGCGTCCTCTTCACCCCGACGGCCGGCAACCGGCATCTGCGGGTCTTCATCGACGCTGGCCACGGTGGCATCGATCCCGGCGGCACCGGCACGACGCTTGCCGGCAGGACGGTCAGCGAGGCACCGCTCAACGTGCTGGTCGCCAGGGACGCGGCGGCGCTGTTGCGCCGCCGCGGCTTCAGCGTCGTGCTCTCACGAACCGGGCCAAACCCCGTCGCACGGCCGCGTCCAGGAGACTTCGCAGGCGGCGTCTACACCGTGCTCGGCGAGCGCCGCGAGCTCGTCGCGCGCAACCTCTGCGCGAACCTCTCGCACGCCAACATCGTGCTCGGGATCGACGAGGACGCCGCCGCCTCGCCGCAGGCGGCAGGCAGCGTCACGCTCTATGACGCCCAGCGCCCCTACCATGCCGCGAACCTGCGTCTGGCGACGCTGGTGCAGCGCGACGTGCTCGCAAGCCTCGCCGCCAGCGGCCACTCGGTTCCCAGCCTGGGCGTGCACAACGACGTCGGCTACGGTGACCTGGCATCGGCGGGTGCCCAGGCCTACGGTCACCTGACGCTGCTCGGCCCGCCCAAGCGCGGCTATCTGCGCACGCCGACGCTGGTGCCGGCGGCGCTGATCGAGCCGCTGTTTCTGACCAACCCGCCGGAGGCGACGCTGGCGGACTCGGGCGCCGGCCAGGAGGCGATCGCGCGCGGGCTGGCGCAGGCCGCCGAGCAGTTCCTCGGCCGCTGAGCGCCCCGTTAGGTTGGTGGTCCTCGGAGAGGCCCCGGGCGCCCACGATCACGCACCGTGCGTGGCGTTGCTCGGCGCGCCGATGGTGGTCG
>JAJZID010000236.1 GCA_021810705.1 Actinomycetes bacterium | reverse complement strand
TTCAGCTCTGGCGCTTTCGCCACATGCGCACCGTTCAGCGCACGATCGGCTGGCGGCAGGGCACCGGCGGCTCCTCCGGCGTGGCGTTTCTCAAGCGCGCGCTCGAGCTGAGCTTCTTCCCCGAGCTGATCACGGTCAGGGGCGAGCTCGGGTGAGCGCCATGGGGGTCCCGACCCGGCTGCCCGGTGTGGTCGACCACCACGTTCACCTGGGCCTCGTCGATGCCGGGCTGCTGTCCGGCGGGCGGGTTTGCGAGGTGCACGACCTGGGCTGGGATCTGGACGCGGTGCGGGCGATCGCCGCCACCGCTCCGACGGGTGTGCGCGTTCGCTACGCGGGCCCGTTTCACACCGCTGTCGGCGGCTATCCGAGCGGCCGGGCATGGGCGCCGGCGGGTGCCGTTGTGGGGCTGCGCGACACGCATGAGGCCCGCGAGGCCGTGGCCCGAGCGGCGGCCTCGGGGGTCTTTGCGATCAAGGTGGCGCTGAACGCGCACATGCCGCTGCTCGGTGACGAGTTGCTGGTGGCGGTGATCGAGGCCGCGCGTGCGCGCGGGCTGCCGGTGATCGCCCACACGGAGGGTCCGGGTCAGGCCGGGCGGGCGATCCGCGCCGGGGTGGCCGTGCTCGCCCACACGCCCTGGGACGAGCGCCTCGAGCCTGAGCTGATCGATGCTTGTGTGAGCGCCGGCATGCGCTGGATCTCCACGCTCGCGATCCACGACGGTCCGGCGCGCGCGATCGCGATCGACAATCTGGGCCGGTTTCACGCCGCCGGCGGGCGCGTAAGCTACGGCACTGACATGGGCAACGGAGACCAGCCGGTCGCTGTGAACGCCGCCGAGCTCGAGCTGCTCGGCGAGGCCGGGCTCGCCGGCGAGAGGCTGCTCGAGGCCGTCTGCGGCGAGCTCGCGCGCGAGCCGGTGCTCGAGAGCCCGCACCCACGGCCGCGTGACAGCGCTGAGCTGATCGCCTGGCTGTCTGACTGCAGGCGGATCGGCGCCCCGGAAGCGCGCTCGGCGGTGCTGGGATGAGCACGCTTGACGAGCGCGCCGGTGAGCTTGACCGGGCCGATCCGCTGGCGGCGCTGCGCGCCGAGTTCATCCCCTCAGACGACGTCATCGCCTACCTGGACGGCAACTCGCTGGGACGACCGCTGCACGCGTCCCGCAAGCGCCTGGCGGAATTCGTCACCGACGTTTGGGGCACACGCCTGATCCGCGGCTGGGACGAGCGCTGGATGGCCGCGCCGACCGAGCTCGGCGACCGGCTTGCCCGGGTGGTGCTGGGTGCCGGCCGCGGGCGGACGCTGGTTGGCGACTCCACCAGCGTGCTGCTCTACAAGCTGCTGCGCGCCGGGGTCGCCGCCAGGCCCGGTCGCGATGTGCTGGTGATGGACTCGGGCAACTTCCCAACCGACCGCTTCCTGGCGCAGTCGGTTGCGCAGGAGCGTGGCCTCGAGCTGCGTGTGATCGAACCGGCTGCGGGCGCCGGCGTCAGCGTTGCCGATGTGGAGGCGGTGCTGGACGAGCGGGTGGCGCTGGTGCTGCTCAGCCACGTCGACTACCGCTCGGCGGAGATCGCGGCGCTCGCGCGGATCACCGCGCTCACACACGCGGCGGGCGCCCTGGTGCTCTGGGATCTCTCGCACTCGGTCGGTGCGATGCCGATCGGCCTCGACGCGGCTGGGGTGGACCTCGCGGTCGGCTGCACCTACAAGTACCTGAACGGCGGACCGGGGTCGCCGGCCTTCCTGTATGTGGCCGCGGCCCTGCAGGACGAGCTGACCCAGCCGGTAACGGGCTGGATGGGAACGGCCGAGCCCTTCGCGATGGGCCCCAGCTACGTGCCCGCCGAGGGGATCCGGCGCTTCGCCAGCGGCACCCCCCCGATCGTCGGCATGCTCGCGCTGCGCGACATGCTGGCGCTGATCGAGCGTGCCGGGCTGGATCAGATCCGCGCCAAGTCGGTCGCGCTCACCGAGTTCGCGATCGAGGCTAGCGACACGCTGCTTGCACCGCTCGGCGTGGAGCTCGCCTCGCCGCGCGAGGCAGCGGTGCGCGGCGGCCACATCATGATTGAGCACGACGCCTTCCGCGAGCTCACGCCGATCCTCTGGGCGCGGGGTGTGATCCCGGACTTCCGCGAACCGCGCGGGTTGCGGCTCGGGCTATCGCCGCTCAGCACGAGCTTTGTGGAGGTGCTGACCGGGATCGCCGTGATCGCCGAGCTGATGGCCGCGCGCGGCTACGCTTAGGCGGATCCCGCAGACACAGTGGGGCTGAAGCGGTCGTGACGATCAACACCAACCTGCGCAACGCCGTCATCGTCCTGGCGATGGCCGGGGTGATCTATGCGCTTGGCACCACCGGCGCCTTTGCGCTGAGCACGCTGGTGACCGCGATCGTGCTCGGCTTCTTCGCCGCCTCGGCCTGGGCGCTGTCACGCTTCTACGTGGAGCACCGCACCGGCATCGAGTCGCTGGGCGTGCGGCGGCGAGCGATCATGTACAGCGCGATCGGCGTGGGCGCCCTGGCGCTCACGGCCGTTGATCGCTTCACGGCGAGCGGCATTGGCACCGTGATCTGGCTGGTGCTGCTCGGCTGCTGCATCTACGCGCTGTATGCGGTGTGGCGCTCGACCAAGCGGTATTAGTGGCGCTGCGGCGGTCGGGGTGGCCAGCGGGCCACCCCGACCGCAGTGGCCGTGCGTCTACGCGTGCAGGTCGAAGCGGTCCAGGTTCATGACCTTGTCCCAGGCGCGCACGAAGTCGCGCACGAACTTCTCGCCCGCGCCGGCGCTCGCGTAGACCTCTGCGAGGGCGCGCAGCTCAGCGTTTGCGCCAAATACGAGGTCGACCCGGCTCGCTGACCAGGACTGGCCCTGCGGGCCGGTGCCGGTGAACGTCTGGCGCTGCTCGTCGGCGGGCTTCCAGGTGCTGCCGAGCGTCAGCAGGTTGACGAAGAAGTCGTTCGTCAACCGGCCGGGGGTCGCGGTCAGCACGCCGGTCTGCGAGCCGTCCCAGTTGGCGTCCAGCGCCCGCATGCCGCCGACCAGCACGGTCATCTCGGGGGCGCTCAGCGTCAGCAGGTTGGCGCGGTCCACCAGCAGGTGCTCGGCCGGCAGTGGCGTGTCCTCGCGCAGGTAGTTGCGGAAGCCGTCGGCGCGGGGCTCGAGCACCGCGAAGGACTCGACGTCGGTCTGCTCCTGGCTTGCGTCGACACGCCCGGGCGTGAACGGCACGGTGACCTCAAAGCCCGCCTGCGCGGCGGCGCGTTCGACCGCGGCGCAGCCACCAAGCACGATCACATCCGCCAGCGAGACCTCCTTGCCGGTGCTGATGAACGCCTGGCGCACGCCCTCGAGCGTGCCGAGCACGGACTGCAGCTCGGACGGGTTGTTGACCTCCCAGCCGCGCTGCGGGTCAAGGCGCAGGCGCGCACCGTTGGCGCCGCCGCGCTTGTCACTGCCGCGGAACGAGGCGGCCGCCGCCCAGGCGGTCCGGACCAGCTGCGGGACGCTCGGGCCGCTTGCGAGGATCCGCTCTTTGAGCGTTGCGATGTCGGCCTGGCTGAGCGTGGTCGCCGGCGCCGGCGGCAGCGGGTCCTGCCAGAGCAGCACCTCATCCGGCACCTCGGGACCGAGGTAGCGCGAGACCGGCCCCATGTCACGGTGCGTCAGCTTGAACCAGGCGCGCGCGAACGCATCGGCCAGCTCGTCGGGGTGCTCCTTGAAGCGTCGGGCGATCGGCTCGTAGATCGGGTCAAGGCGCAGCGACAGATCGGTGGTCAGCATCGTCGGGCGCCGCGGCGCGCCGCCGGCATCCGGGGCCGGAATCACCGGCTCGGCGTCCTTGGCGACCCACTGGTAGGCGCCCGCCGGACTCTTCTCGAGCTCCCACTCGTAGTTGAACAGGTTCTCCAGGAAGTGGTTTGACCAGCGTGTCGGGGTCTGCGTCCAGGTGACCTCGATCCCGGAGGTGTTGGCGTCGGCCAGCACGCCGCTGCGGTAGCTGTTGCGCCAGCCGAGACCCTGCTGCTCGATCGGGGCCGCCTCCGGCTCGGGGCCGAGCGCC
>JAJZID010000235.1 GCA_021810705.1 Actinomycetes bacterium | reverse complement strand
CCGTCGGCTAGGGTCGGGCGGCGGAGCTCATCGACCTTCGCCTGGGCCATCGCCTCCTCGACCTCGGGGTCGGCACGGAAGGCGGCGGCGCGCTCTTTGAGCAGCAGGTAGTTGGTCATGTTCGCCTTCGCCGAGTCCCAGACGCCGCTCTCGTCCTCGGTGCGCGAGGGCTTGTAGTCGAAGTGGCGAGGGCCGTCGTAGGCGCCGCTGCCCCCCGGGCCGCCGTGCTCGAGCAGGTCAACGAGCGCGAAGGCCTGGTAGAGGTCGGCGTGGCCGAAGCACAGATCCTGATCAAACTTGAGCCCGCGCTGGCCGTTCAGGTCGATGTGGAAAAGCTTTCCTGCCTCGAGCGCCTGCTGGATCGCGGCCACGAAGTTCAGGCCGGTCATGCGCTCGTGGCCGAACTCGGGGTTCACGCCGAAGAGCTCGGGCTGTTCCAGGGTCGCGATGAATGCCAGCGCGTGGCCGACGGTCGGCAGCAGGATGTCGCCGCGCGGCTCGTTGGGCTTGGGCTCGATCGCGAAGCGGATCTCATAGCCGCTGTCGGTGGCGTACTGGGCGAGCAGGTTCACGGCCTCCCGGTAGCGCTCGAGTGCTGCGCGGATGTCCTTGCCATGGTCGTATTCGGCGCCCTCGCGCCCGCCCCACATCACGAACGTGCGCGCGTCAAGCTCGGCGGCCAGGTCGAGCTGGCGCATCGCCTTGCGCAGCGCAAAGCGGCGCACCGAGCGGTCGTTTGAGGTGAAGCCGCCGTCCTTGAAGACCGGCGCCGAGAAGAGGTTGGTCGTGACCATCGGGACGATCAGGCCGGTGTCCTGTAGCGCCCCCTTGAGCCGGTCGATCTGCCGGCGGCGCTCGGCGTCGCTTGAGCCGAAGGCGAACAGGTCGTCGTCGTGGAAGGTGAGCCCGTAGGCGCCGATCTCGGCGAGCCTGTGGACCACGTGCACGACATCCATGGGCGGCCTGGTGGGACCGCCGAACGGGTCGGTGCCGTTGTAGCCGACCGTCCAGAGGCCGAACGAGAACTTGTCGCTGCGTGTCGGTGCGGGGGTCATCACGAGAGCCTTCTCTCCTCGAAAGTTTCGGATCGATGTGTTGATCCGGCTGGTGGCGTGTGCCTGCCAGTACTGGAATCTAGTGGCTGAAAGGTTTCGGTGGTGCTGTGATGAAGGCGAGTTGCTGCGCGTCGTGGTCGGGTCGGTAGCCGATCGCCTGATAGATCGAGTTCGAGGTCGGGTTGGCCAGATCGGTGTAGAGCACCACGTGCTCGGCACCGGCGGCGAGCGCCGCCGCGCTGGCGGCTGCGGTGACGGCGGCGCCATGGCCGTGGCGGCGGTGCGCCGGTGGCGTGTACACGGGGCCGATGCGGGCGACGCCGGCGGCGGACGCGCTGACCGCCGCCAGCGCGACGGTCTCGTCGTGGTCGTCGGCCTGCGGCGCGCGCCAGAGATGGACCTCGCCGGCGGCGATCCGGCGCTGCGCCAAAGCCTGCCAGTCCTGCGGCGGGTCCCCTTCCAGGGCCTCCGCATGAAACTCCTCGAGCCAGCGCGTGACCAGCGAGAGGTCCGCCGGGTCGCTGGCGCTGGTCGCGGTGCCCTGGACACCCGTTGGCGGCTTGAGCGTCTGCAGGCGGTACATCCGCATCGCGGCGAGCTGCGTGACGCCCGCGCCGGTCAGCGCCGCCCAGCACTCGGCGTAGGTGCTGGCCACTTCGCTGGCGCCGGTGACGCCGGGCAGCTCGCGGCCGGTCTGATGGAGCTCATCGGCCAGCAGCTGCGCTGCCGTCTGTGGCATGCGTGAGAGGAACAGGTTGTGGGGCGGGGTGTGCATCGCGACGCCGAGAACGCCATGTGCATCGGTGACGATCAGCCAGAGATCGTCCTCGTGGCCGGGCCCTGGCGTGTCGGGCGCATCCGTGCGGCGCTGCGCGTTGGTCGCGATCACGCTCGTGCTGAACGGGTCGCCTGAGAGCAGCGGCGCCGCGTCGGCGAGGAAGTGCTTGGGGTCATGGCTTGCGTGGACCTGCACGCCGCCACCTTACCGCCGGCGCCGGGACCGGCAGGTGCTCGGGGCCGGGGATCGCGTAGTAGGTTGCTTTCAGCATGCTCACCGTCTACGGCGCCTGTGCGGTCACGTTCATGATGCTCATGTATGCGCTCGAGCGGCGTGGCCCACGCTTCGTGCTCGCCTTCGCGTTCGGCTGCCTGCTGTCGAGCAGCTACGGCTTTCTGGCCGGCACCTGGCCGTTCGGGGTCGTCGAGGCGGTGTGGTCGGCCGTGGCGCTCAGACGCTTTATGGGCCTGCGCGGCGGGGCGGCGGCGCGCAGCGGCTCCGCGGAGCGTGCGCCCGGCGGGGAATAGCCGGGTTCGATGCGCTCGCTATCCTCAACGGCTCTGTGAGGCGCGCGGCCCTGACACTCGCGTTGGCCGGCGTTGCCCTTTGACTGCGGTCGCCTTCGCGACCTGCGCGGCGCATCCGGCGGGAATCCCAGACGACCGGCCGGCGGCGGCACTGGTCGGCGCCGAGTTCCAGATCTGGGATGACGAGACCGTCGATTGGCACGCCTATGACCGCGTCGTGGTGCGATCGGTGTGGGACTACACCACCAAGCTCGACGCCTTCCTGGAGTGGGTCCGGGCTGTTGGCGGCGGACGCCTGCGCAACAGCCCGGAGCTGATTGCCTTCAATGCCGACAAGCGCTACCTGGCCACGCTTGACGCTCCAACGGTGCCGACGAGGTTGCTCGAGCCCGGTGACCCGCTGCCCGCCTTCGCTGACGAGGTTGTGCTCAAGCCGAATATCTCCGCGGGCGCACGCGACACCGGTCGCTTCACACCCGACGCCGCGGATGATGCCGCGCTGCTGCTCGAGCGCATCCATGCAAGTGGCCGCGCTGTGCTCATGCAACCCTACCTGCCGGGCGTGGATCGCGACGGCGAGCGCGCCGTGGTGTTTCTCGGCGGCGAGCGCTCACACGTGCTGCACAAGCGCCCGGTGTTGCGCGACCCCGGTGTCGCTCCGGTCGCGAGCGGCGCCCACGCCCCGGCGGCGATCATGCTCGAGCCCGACCTCGTCGTCGCTGGCAGCGCCAGTGCCGAGCAGCTGCAGCTCGCCCAGCGGGTCCACGGCGAGATCGCGGAGCGCTTCGGTGAGCCACTGTTTTTGCGTGTCGACATGGTCCCCGGACCCGATGGCGCGCCGGTGGTGATCGAGCTGGAGGCGATCGAGCCGATCCTCTACCTGGGCCTGGTCCCCTACGCCGCGGAACGGTTCGCGGCGGCGGTTCGTCGCTCGTGATGCCCTGGGCGGCGATGCTGATCGCGCCTGGGCTGTTGCGTAACTGAGCCCCGCGGTCGCCAGCCTCAGTGGGTTCGGTCTGCGAGGAACGCGGCGATCATCTCGGTCACAAATGCGTGGTCCTCTGACTGCGGGAGGCCGGAGACGGTGACGGTGCCGACGACGCCGACGCCGGCGATCCGAATCGGGAAGGCCCCACCGTGGGCGGCAAACAGCGCGGGCTCGACGCCCAGCGCCGCGTCAAGCTGCCTGCCGGTGGCCGCCAGTCGGCGGCCCACCAGGTAGGAGGAGGCGCCGAAGCGGTTGACGACGTTGATCTTGCGCTCGATCCAGCGGTCGTTGTCCGGCGCGGTGCCCTCCAGCGCCGCGTGGAAGAGCTGGTGGCCGTGCCTGCGGATGTCGATCGTGATGGCCAGTGCGCGCTCGTTCGCGGCCGTGACCATCGCGCTGCCCAGCTTCCAGGCGTCGGTGTTGTCGAAGCTCCTGAATACGAGCTCGCGCTCCTGGGCCTCGAGCCGGGCGATGGGCTCCTGCTGATCGCCGCTCATGAGCGTGCCCCGGCTTGGGCCCGCACGGCGTCCATCGTCTCCATGATCGCGACGGTCTCATCGAGGCTCATCAGCGGACTCTCGAGCTCGCCTGCGGCAAGACGGCCGGCGACCTCGTCGGCCTGATGACGCAGCCCGCGGCCGTGGTGCGCTGAGCGCACCACGGTTGGCTCGCCGTCGCGCGGGATCAGGCTGACGGAGGCCGGGGCGTAGAAGGCGCCGTCGATCTCGATCCGCGCCTCCGTTCCGACG
>JAJZID010000234.1 GCA_021810705.1 Actinomycetes bacterium | reverse complement strand
CGCGTCTACAAGAACTTCGACCCGCGCGCCAAGATCATCAAGCGCGCCGTTGAGGATGTGTTCGAGGTGACCGGGAAGAACCCGCTGCTGCACATTGCCACCGAGCTCGAGAAGATCGCGCTCGAGGACGAGTACTTCATCTCGCGCAAGCTCTACCCCAACGTCGACTTCTACTCCGGGCTGATCTACGAGGCGCTCGGCATGCCGGTCGAGATGTTCCCGGTGCTGTTTGCGATCGGCCGCACCAGCGGCTGGATCGCGCAGTGGCTCGAGATGATCGACGATGGCGAGCAGAAGATCGCACGCCCGCGTCAGATCTACACCGGCGCCCGCGGGGTCGACTACGTGCCGATGGCGGAGCGCTCCTGATGAGCGACCAGCGCGACGGTGTCACCAGCGCCCGATTGCAGGACGCGCCGGCGGAGCGCTTCAACCGGCTGCGCGAGCCGCTCGGGGTCGTCTCCTTCGGCATCAACCAGATGGTGCTGGCCCCCGGCCAGCGCGGCCGCATCCACCGCCACAAGCACCAGGAGGAGGTCTACCTGGTGCTCGCGGGCACGCTGACCCTGATGGTCGAAGGCGAAGCCCGCGAGTTCACCGTCGGCGAGGTGGTGCGCGTGGCGCCCAGCACGCGCCGCCAGCTCGTCAACCGTCACCGCTCGCCGCTGTCGCTTTTGGCGCTCGGCGGCCACACCGACCACAGTCACGAACCGCGTGACGGCGAGGTCTTCGCCGCCTGGGAGGAGCCGGAGCCCGGCACGCCGGACACGGTTCCCGCGCCCGCGGACCTGCCCGAGTCCGAGCTGCGCTGAGCGCGGCCTGGGTGAGGCGTTTGGCGCGGGCCCCGGCCAGCGGGCCGGGGCCCGCAGGCGTCGGCCGGCCCACGCTGCGCGAAGCCGGGCGCTGCGCGAACTTTGTGAGTTTCACCACCAGATCCGGTGGTCGAGCTCACAACGTTCGCGCCGGGTTGGCCAGCGACTCGCGCAGGTGCTCGCCGACCAGGTTCAGGGCGAGCACGGTCGCCACGATCATCAGCCCTGCCGGGTAGACCTCCCACCAGTAGCCGTCCAGCAGGTAGGAGGTGCCCTGGTAGAGCATCCCGCCCCAGGTGGCGGTCGGTGGCGCGGGGCCGAAGCCCAGGAAGCTGAGCGTCGCGAGGATCAGGATCGCGTCGGCGATCTGAAAGGTTGCGGCGACGGCCAGCGTGCCGGCGGCGTTGGGGAGGATGTGGCGGGCGATCGTGCGCGTCTGGCCGGAGCCCGCGGCGCGTGCGGCGGTGACGAACTCGCGTGTGCGCAGGCTGAGCGTCTGGCTGCGGACCAGCCGCGCCGGCGCCAGCCAGGAGAGCAGGGTGATCACGCCGATCAGCAGCGGCACCGTCGGCTGCACAACGGTGGCCAGGTAGATCAGCACGAAGATCGCCGGCAGCGCCAGCAGGGTGTCCACGACGCGCATCATCAGTGCGTCCAGCGCGCCGCCGGTCAGGCCCGCCAGCGCGCCCCAACCGGCGCCGAGCGCGGTGGCGAGGATCCCCACCGCGAGGCCGATCTCGAGCGAGATCTGGCCGCCTGCCATCAGCCGCCCGAGCACGTCGTAGCCGTTTGCGTCGGTGCCGAGCGGGTGCGCGGCGCTGGGTGCGATGTTGGTGAGCGCGACGTTGGCCTGGGTCTGGTCGGTGCGGTAGAGCAGCGGGCCGAGGAAGCAGAAGCCGGCCAGCGCAACCAGCACGATCAGGCCTGCGACGCCGGCCCGCCGGCCCTTGAGCGCGCTGCTCATGGCTTGCTTCCAACGTCTGAAGGCGTGCCGATGCGCGGGTCAAGCAGCGCGTAGGCGAGATCCGCGGCGAGGCTGCCGAGCACGGTCAGCAGCGCTACCACGACCGTCACGCCCAGCTCCACGGGGTAGTCGGCGTTGGCGGCGGCGGTGTAGTAGCTCAGACCGACGCCGGGGATGTTGAAAACGTATTCGACGACCAGGCCAGAGGTCAGCAGCATCGGCACGGCCATGCCGACCAGCGTGACGACCGTGAGCAGCGAGTTGCGCAGCACGTGGCGGGTCAGCACCAGTCGCTCCGGCAGGCCTTTGGCGCGTGCCAGGCGGACGTACTCCTGGGCGAGCGTTTCGATCACCGCCGCGCGCGTGTAGCGGCTGAACCAGGCGACGTTGATCAGCGTCAACGTCAACACCGGAAGCACCAGCCCGAGCGGGTCGCCGAGCAGGCCGAGCGGCCCGCCGCCCTGCCCGGCCTCGGGCGGCAGCAGGTGCGCGCCGATGCTGAGCGCTGCGATCAAAAGCAGCGCCAGCCAGTAGGAGGGCGTCGCGTAGAGGGTGAGCGTCGCGGCCCCGGTGAGCTGGTCGATCGCACCGCCGCGCCTTGCAGCCTGCAGGATCCCGAGCGGGAGCGCGATCGCGAGCGCGAGCAGCAGCCCCAGGCCGACGAGGATCAGGTCGTTGGGGGCCTGGGAGATGACCAGCGAGCCGACGCTGCGGTTCAGCCGGTAGGAGTAGCCGAGGTTGCCCTGCGCCAGGCGCCAGAGGAAGTCCAGGTACTGGACCACGAGCGGGTGGTCAAGGCCGTTGGCGGAGTTGAAGGCGCTGATCGCCTGGCGGCTTGCGCGCGGACCGAGGATCGCGCGGGCGAGGCTGCCGGGGATGAGGTGCTCGAGCACGAAGACCACGAGCGTCACGCCGATGAGGACGGCCGCCGCTTGCAGTGTGCGTCTGAGCAGGAAGCCGCTCACCGCGTGAAATACCAGTCCTCCGGTGTCAGGTAGCCGTAGGCGTTCGGGGTGGTGCCGTGCAGGTTTGACTGGAAGCTCTCGAGCGTGCCGGGGGAGGGCTGCCAGAAGTCGGGCAGCTGGAGACGGACGGCGTTGGCGTAGGCGTCAAGCGCCCGGGTTGCGCGGCTCGCCGGGGCGGTCGTGGTCGCCTCGATCAGGCGGTCGATCCGTCGGTTCGAGTAGCTGCCGACGTTCCCCAGCGCGCCCGTCTGGAAGATCTCCTCGCCGCTTGGGTAGTGGTCGGGCGCGAACACCCAGGCGGAGCCGTACTGGCCGAGCTGCCAGGCGCAGGCGGGGCTCCTGGGCTGGCAGGGCTCGATTTGCGCGTCGATCGTGGCGGTGGTGCGCTCCTGGAGCGTGAGCTCGATCCCGACCTCGCGCGCGACCGACTGCAGGTCGACCATTGCGTTGTCGGTGTAGGACATGCCGTCGGGGTACATCAGCGTGAAGCGCAGCGGTTGGTCCGGGCGGATGCCTGAGCCGCACTCGCCGGCCGCCTGTCCGGGGTGGATGCAGGTGGTGAGGCCGCCCGGGCGCACGCGCCAGCCGTGCGCGGTCAGGATCGCCCGCGCAGCGCTGATGCTGAACGGGTAGGGGTTCGCGTACGCCTGGCGGTCGGCGTAGGGGTTGGCGGGCTGGGCGGGCACGGGGCTGTAGGTCGGGACGCCCAGGCCCTGGTAGTAGGCGTGGATCCAGCCCGGCTGGTTGACCAGGTGCTCGAAGGCCTGGCGGAAGTAGAGCTCGCTGAAGATCGGGCCGGCGGTGGGGTTGTTGAAGTTCGGCTCGAAGTAGTCAAAGCCGTAGGGGTAGAAGGGCGCAAGCCGGTAGCCGCGGGCGCGCAGCGCGGGTGCCTGCGGGACGGCGGTGTCCGGCAGGTAGCCGGCGGAGATCTGCTCGGCGCCCGAGCCGGCACCCCCGTGTGCTGGGCCCGTCTCGAGCAGCGCGAGCTCGGCGGTCTCGCTGGTGAACGGCAGCTCGACAAAACGCGCGAGGCGCGGCCGGTCGGGGCCGTCGTAGCGCCTGTTGGGCACGAACGTGGCGCGGCCTGCGGCGGTCAGCTGCGCAAGGCGCCAGGGCCCGTCGACGATCCGCCACAGCGGGCTTGTGGCGTAGGTCGAGAGGTCCTTGGCCTGGGCGTTCAGAAACGCGTAGACCGCGCGGGCGCCCGAGGGGGTTGCGTCGGGCAGGGTTGCTGGAGGTGGACAGCCGCGCGCGGTGCTGCAGCCGCGGGCGCTGGTCCGGTCCCAGGCGAGCGGCAGCGGCGTGATCTGGGAGAGCTCGTTGTCCGTGAACCAGATCGGGTTGTAGGAGCGCTTGAGCCGCAGCTGCACCGTGCTCGTGT
>JAJZID010000233.1 GCA_021810705.1 Actinomycetes bacterium | reverse complement strand
CAGGCGAGTAGAGCCGGCCCCGCCTGCGGGGACGCCCTCCATAACTCAGCAGCGGCTTGGCAGGTGATGGTGCTGACTACCGGATTGAAATGCCGTCTATTTCCCTTGCAATGCGTCATGTTTTTGCATATTGTGATGTCAGGTTTTTGCAGGGAGCCTGGAGCTGGCTATGCCGGGACGGCGCATGACACTGAGACAGCGGGTCGAGGCGCGGATTGCGAAGCGCCGCGACGACGCCTTCCTCACGCGCGAGTTCCTTGATCTCGGCGGCGAACGTCAGGTGCTGCGCGCGCTGCGCGAGCTGACCGAAGACGGCAAGCTGATCCGTCTCGGCTACGGGGTTTATGGCCGCGCGGAAATCTCCTCGCTCACCCGGCTGCCGATGCTGGCCGGCGACGGGTTCGGCCCGGTCGCGCGCCAGGTGCTCGACAAGCTCGGCGTGCCATGGGAGCCGACGACAGCCGAGCGCGACTACAACGCGGGCCGCAGCACCCAGGTGCCGATGACGCCGCAGGTGCGGCTGCGCGGCAGCCGCTTCAGCCGCAAGCTCCGCTACAAGACGATGGAGCTGACGGTTGAACGATGACCTGCCCGGCACGGCGCCGGTGGCGAAGGATTTCCATGTCGTGCGCGCGATCCGCGCGCTCGCCGCGCTCGATGCCGCACCCTTCGCCCTGGTGTTCGGCGGCGGCACCGCGCTGGCGCGCGCGCACAGGCTGGTCCGCCGAATGTCCGAGGATGTGGATTTCAAGATCGTGCCGCTGCCGGCGGCGCCGGTCAGCCGCAGCGGCCTGCATCGCCAGCGCAGCGCGCTGCGCGGCCGTGTCACGGCGGCGCTGCCGGCGGCCGGCTTCACTTTCGACCCAAAGGACCCGGCGCAGGCCAGGTCGCGGGACGAGAGCAGCTACATGGTCTGGCAGCTCCCCTACAGCCCGCCAGCCGGAGCAGGGGAGGAGCTGCGGCCGCGTCGTCGGTCTCCGCCGCCAGCAGCAGGTCCACGAGCAGCGCCGGCGCGGGCAGGAGCGGCACTGGGCCGAGGCGTTCCGAAGGCGGCCCACGGTGTCCCGCAGGCGCGCAGCCAGGCCCGGAAACAGGGCGCGGGTCGCATCAGCAGGCGACCAGGGGACGAGGGCAGTGCTGGCAGTGCGGGTCATGGTCAGTTCCGATTGCAGCGTGCGGGACACTCGGTCAGCATGGGACTGCGCGGGGCACCGCGGGAACTTGGAACTTCCGCACGGCCCGTTGCGGCCATCGGCTACTGCCGGATGTCGCACCCACGCGTTTCCGGCAGCCGCCACAGGCCGAGCAGGGCGGATCCCAGCGCTATCAGCACGGTGTACCAGAGGCCGCCGTAAATGTTGCCTGTGCTAGTCGCGATCAGGGTGGCGAAGTAGAGCATGAAGCCGCCGACGTAGCCGGTGCCGAGATGGTAGGGCATCGAGAGCGCGGTGTAACGGATGCGGGCCGGAAACAACTCGACGAGGTAGGCTGCCATCGGTCCGTAGGTCACGCAGACGAACAGCACCAGCATGAACAAGATGGCGGTTACGGCCACGCGGTTCACCTCGGCCGGGTTCGCGGCGGCCGGGTAGCCGGCCGTCCGCAGCGCCGCTGCGATCGCGGCGGGATCGGCGCCGCGCACCTCGGTGTTGCCGACCCGCACCAACGGCTCGGCCCCGCCGCCCGGTTCCAGCGCGTGCGCGACGCCCGCGACGTTGAGTTGCTCGCGCACCCGGTCACAGGGCGTGACGGGGCCGGAGAAGAAGTGCGTGGCGCAGCCGTCGGCTCGCACCACCACTGGGGCGGCCACGGTCGCGCGCTCCAGGGCCGGGTTCGCATAGTGCGTCAACGCGTGGAACAGGGGGAAGTAGGCGAGCGCCGCCACGACCAGCCCGCCCATGATGACGCGCTTGCGCCCGAGGCGATCGGAGAGGGCGCCGGACAGCACGAAGAACGGGGTCGCGAGTGCGAGCGCCACCGCTAGCATGCCCTGCGCGAGGTTCGGGTCCACCTTGAGCACCTTGGTTAGGAAGAACAGAGCGTAGAACTGGCCGGCGTACCAGACGACGCCCACGCCCGCGACGCAGCCGAATAGGCTGAGCAGCATCAGGTTGCGCCAGCGGTGCTGGCCGTAGGCCTCGCCGACCGGGGCGCGGGAGGCGCGCCCCTCGGCCTTCATGGCGCGGAACACCGGGCTCTCGTGCAGGCGGGCACGCACGAACATGGACACGCCGAGCAGCACCACCGAGACCAGGAACGGCACGCGCCAGCCCCAGACCTTGAAGGCCTCCGAGCCGATCAGCCCCCGCGTGGCGAACACCGCCACGAGAGAGAGGAAGAAGCCGCCCGAGGCGCAGATCTGGATCCAGCCCGTGGCCGCCCCGCGCCGTCCCGGTGCCGCGTGCTCGGCCACGTAGGTCGCGGCACCCCCGTACTCCCCGCCCATGGCGAGGCCCTGCAGCATGCGCAGGCTGACGAGCAGCGCGGGCGCCAGGACGCCCGCGGCGGCGAACGTCGGCAGTAGCCCGACGCCGGCGGTCGAGACGCCCATCAACGCCATGGTGACCAGGAACGTGACCTTGCGCCCGACGGTGTCACCCATCTTGCCGAACAGCAGCGAGCCAAAGGGGCGAAGCACCAGTCCAGCGCCGTAGGTGGCGAGGCTGGCCAGGAACGCGCCCGTCTCGCCCAGCGCGGGCGAGAAGAACAGCGGGCCGAAGAAGGCAGCGAGCGTGCCGTAGAGGAAGAAATCGTACCACTCGAACACGGTGCCCAACGCGCTGCCCAGGACCACCCTGCGCATCTCGCGGCGGCTCACGGTGGCGGTCTCAGCCTGGGCCGACGTGGCAGCCCCGATCGTGGCGGAACTCATCGAGCATGTTCCTTCTTGCGACGCTTCTTCCCTGTCGCCGACGCTAGCGAGTGCCCGAGAGCGGACGCGACCCGGAAAGCGCGCACGGGCCGTTGCATGGACGGGCACAGCGCCATCCGCGCGGCAGACCTCACCCCAGTCGGCGCGCCTCGAACCAGGGCAGCAGGCCGGTGCCCTCATGACAGTCCACGTACTCGAACTCATGACCCTCGGCCGGCAGCACGAACACCTCGTGCCACGTGCGGAGCTGCCTGTGCGGCCCGTATCGCTTGGCCGTGTCGATAGCGCGGAAGTAGATTGCGTGGTGCGTCGGGTGCGTTTCGGACCACCGCTCCAGGTGGGCCAGACTCAGGAAATACCCGAGGGCGTAACTCTCCCGCCTCGGGCTGCCGTCCGGGCCGAGGTTGTGCATGTAGCGCAGGCAGCAGCACCCCGAAGCCACCGGGGTCTCGACGAGGTGGCGCATGCCGGCTTCCAGCGCGGGCTGGAGGTTGCGCAGATAGTTGTCGAGCTGCTCGCCCTCGCAGTCCTCCCAGTGCTGGCCGGAGCGGATCACCGCCAGGTTGCCCGGCACCTCGATGCGCCAGCGCCGCCCCGGCCCGCGCCAAGGCTGCGGTCGCATCGCGGCGCCCGGCGGGGGGTCGAACGGGTCGGCCGCCGAGAGCGGGATGCGATCCCGCATCGCGCCCCAGTAGCCGGTCTCCTCATGGCGCACGAAGCCGGAGGGCTCGAAGCGGGCGAAGCCCAACTTGTGGTCGGGCTTGCTGTAGTTGTTCTCCAGCCGCTCCGGCGGCACGCGCATCAGCTCGCGGAATCGCCCGACCCCGTCCGGCTCGCCCCGCCACCAGCCCTCGTAGCCCGCCGCGCCCTGCCAGCGCGCGAACCGATCCTCGTCCACCCAATAGGCGACGCAGACCAGGTTCACGTAACCGGCCGCGTCCATGTAGCGGCTCCACTCCCACGAGTAGGGACCGCCTTCTGCACGCCACTGCGCCTCGAGCCAGAGCCGGAAGCCGGAGGCGTCGAGCGCCGCGTCGTCGGGCGCCTGCGCGCCGGCGTAGAGCATCGTGAGCAGTCGCCACTCGCAGCCCAGATCCACGCGCCAGCGCGGGACGGGCGGGATGTGCCCGCTCGGCTTGCGCATCGGCAGGACACGCGGGATCGAGGGTGGCGCCTGCAGCGTGACCGCGTCGAGCATTGCTGTTCCTCCTCTGGGCAGTTGAGATGGTCGCGGTGCCCCCTCTCCTCGGCGGCAAGCGG
>JAJZID010000232.1 GCA_021810705.1 Actinomycetes bacterium | reverse complement strand
CGCCAGCGACTTGACCTCGCCCTTGGGCGTGAACACGAAGACGTCGTCCTCGAACAGGTCAACCTTGAGCGTCTCGACGAACTCCCGCGGGTCGGAGACGTCCTTCTGCCAGTCGACCAGCGATCGCAACCACTTGAGCTTGCCCTCGGGGTCGCGCAGCGCCGCGTCACCGCCAGCCTTGCCGGGAGTGCGCCCGGCGGGGGTCGAGCCCTCCTTGTACATCCAGTGGGCGGCGATCCCGTACTCCGCGAGGTCGTGCATCGCCCGGGTGCGGATCTGGATCTCGAGCGGTCGCCCCTCAGGGCCGATCACGGTCGTGTGCAGCGACTGGTACATGTTGAACTTCGGCATCGCGATGAAGTCCTTGAAACGGCCTGGCAGCGGCTTCCACAGCGAGTGGATCACACCCACGGCGCCGTAGCAGTCCTTCACCGAGCCGACGATCACACGCATCGCTGTGAGGTCGTAGATCTCGTTGAACTCACGGCCCTTGCGGGTCATCTTGGAGTAGATCGAGTAGAAGTGCTTGGCGCGCCCTGAGATCTCGACGTCAATCCCGAGCTCCGCCAGTTCGCGCGACAGGTAGGCCCCGGCCTCGTTGACGTAGCGTTCGCGGTCGTCGCGTTGCTGGGCGACGAGCATCTTGATCTCGTTGTACTTGCGGGGATGCAGGGTCTGGAAGGCGAGATCCTCGAGCTCCCACTTGATCGCGTGGATGCCGAGCCGGTGGGCGATCGGGGCGTAGATGTCGAGCGTCTCACGCGCCTTGTCAATCTGCTTCTGCTTGGGCATCGCATCGATCGTGCGCATGTTGTGCAGGCGGTCGGCGAGCTTGATCAGGATCACCCGGATGTCGGAGGCCATCGCCACCACCATCTTGCGGTAGTTCTCGGCCTGGGCCTCGTCGCGGGACTGGAAGGTGAGCTCGGTGAGCTTCGTCACGCCATCGACCAGGCCGGCCACCTCGGCGCCGAAGCGCCGGTTGATGTCATCAAGCGAAGCCTGGGTGTCCTCGACGGTGTCGTGCAGCAGGGCGGCACACAGCGTCTCGGTATCCAGGCGCATGCCGGCGCAGATCTTGGCGACGCTGACCGGGTGCACGATGAACTCCTCACCCGATCGCCGTCGCTGGTTGGCGTGGTGCTCACAGGCGTAGATGAACGCCTCCTGCACCCGATCGCGGTCGACGGCCACCGCCGCCTCGTCGGCGTGCTCCTCGACCACGGCGAAGAGGTCCTGCAGCAGGCCACTGCCGGGCTCGCAGAGCGCAGCATCCACGGCCGGCGTTGGCGCCGCGCCTATGCTGGCCGTGCTGCTTGTAACCGGTTCAGGAATCGCTGGCCGTCCTCGTTGATCTTGGTGTATGTCCGGTAGGCCGCGGAACGCTCGAGCGCGGTTGGGTTCGCCTCGATCAGCTCCACTGCCGGCGGTTCCCGGTCGAGGCTGACGAGCTCGAGCTCCTTGAGGACTCTCAGCAGTCGCCCGGCCAGGCTTGCCGTGCGGGCGTGCTTGCCGTCGCCTCGGAGCAGGTGCTCGAACTCCTCGCCGGTGACCCTCCCCCGGTCGCGCAGCGCCCGGTAGAGAGGT
Organism: Actinomycetes bacterium; assembly: GCA_021810705.1. GTDB lineage: Bacteria > Actinomycetota > Thermoleophilia > Solirubrobacterales > Solirubrobacteraceae > Palsa-465. The sequence goes on along the minus strand of JAJZID010000232.1, from coordinate 2,552 downwards.
ACAAGCGATGTACGCAGGTCGTACTCCAGCTCGTGCATCCGCCTTGTAAAGCGTAGCTCAGCCTCGCCCCAAGCCAGATGCCTGTAGCCACACCCGCCGAGCGTCGCCGCATCCTGCGCAACCGAGGTGGGCGGGTCGATCACAACCACGTGCTCGAAATCGGCAGCCAGCGCCGGTTCCTTGACCAGGCTCGCGTGGCTGACCAGCGCAAAGCCGCCGCGGCGGCCGGCAAATGCCTCGAGGCGCCGAGAGACCTCGGCGCAGACGACCAGCACGGGCCGCTGTGGCCCGGCAACCGACTGCAGGTCGACGATCGTCGCCAGCACCGGACGACCGCGGCGATCGATCGTCTGACGCTGCTCGCCGGAGAACCCCTCGGCCGCGGAATCCAGCATCCGATCCAGCTCGCTCAGCGCCGCCGCCAGGTAGTCGTCCGGCTGCCCGATCACCGTCACCGCCTGCGGCTCACACGGCAGCGCCTGACCGAGCAGCAGCCGCGGCTCGACCACCCCGCGCCAGGCGTTTCGCTCAAGCCTGAAGCTCGCGTCGACAAGGCCGCCGTCGGCGCCCGCCAGCGGCCCTTCGCAGCCGAAGGCGACGGCGCTCGCACGCGCCGTGCCGGACACCACATCAAAGCGCCGGTGCTGGCCATGCTCACCCATGCGCCGCACGGCTTCGAACCTGGCGCCCGGCACATACAGCCGCGCCGCCGGGTTGCCGTTGCCGAAGGGCCCGAGCCTTGCGAGCTCGTCGGCCAGCTCAAGCGTCATCTCACCGGCGCTGACCACGGCATCCACCCGTTCGACCGACTCGAGCAGCTCGGGGGTGAGCAGCGCCTGAGCGTGGCGCTCGAAGGCCTTTGCGAAGTCCTCGATCTGCGCTGGGGCGATCGTCAGGCCGGCAGCCGCGCGATGCCCGCCAAAGGTGATCAGGTGCGCCCCGGTGGCCTCGAGCGCGGCCAGCAGGTCAAAGCCGGGGATGCTGCGCCCGGAGCCGTGTGCGGGCGCCTGCGGATCGGCGCGGTCGAGTGTGAGCACGATCGTGGGCCGGTGGTGGTGCTCGACGATCCTGGAGGCCACGATGCCGACCACCCCGGCGTGCCAGCCGGGCGCCGCAAGCACGTAGGCGGCGCGTTCACCCAGCTGCGTCACCATCGCCTCGGCCTCCCAGGTGATGCGTTCCTCGGTGCTGCGGCGTTGCGCGTTTACGGCATCGAGCTCGGCCGCGATCGCCTCGGCGCGCTGCTCGTCGCTTGTGAGCAGCAGCTCGAGTGCCCCGTCGGCGCGGCCCATGCGCCCCGCGGCGTTGATGCGCGGTGCCAGGCGGAAGCCAAGACACGAGGCGTCAAGCGCGCTCGGGTCGGTGCGCGAGACCTGCATGAGCGCGCGCAACCCGACTCGCCGGGTGCCCGCCAGCTGCTCGATTCCCTCGCGCACCAGCCGGCGGTTCTCGCCCACAAGCGGCACGAGGTCAGCGACCGTCGCGAGCGCCACGAGCTCGATGTCCTCGTCCACGGTCGGCGCCGTAAGCGCCTGGGCGAGCTTGTGGGCCACAGCGCTGCCGCACAGCTCCGCGGTCGGGTAGCCGCAGACACGCGGGTGCAGGATCGGACAGTCGGGAAGCTCGCCGTCGGCGCGGGGCGCATGGTGGTCGCTGACCAGCACATCCAGGCCGCTGGCGCGCGCGAGCGCCACCTCCGCCACGGCGGTGATACCGCAATCGACGGTGATCAGCAGCCCCGCACCGGCACCGGCCAGGCGACCGACGGTGGCGGGCGCCAGGCCGTAGCCATCCTCGTGGCGGCTTGGCAGATACCAGCCGACGTCGGCCCCCAGTGCCCTGAGCGCTCTGACCATGATCGCGGTGGCACAGACGCCATCGACGTCATAGTCGCCGTGCACCACGATCCGCGAGCCGGCGTGCAGATGCCGGTTTACCAGCTCGAGCGCCACCTCGAGCCCTGCAAAGCAGCCTGGATCGTGGCGCTCGTCAGCGGCCAGGAAGGCGCTTGCGGCGGCGGGCTCGGCGAACCCTCGCCGAGCCAGGACCTGGGCCAGCACCTGGCTCACACCCAGTTCGCGCTCGAGGCGGAGCGCGTCGGCAAGCGCATAGCCGGGCGCCTCGATCCTCGCGGCAGCAACCTGCTCCGCCGGCCCAGGGGGCGGTGAAGCGGTCGGATCAAGGAGCACGGTGGCGGGCATCTGACCAGCGTAGGCACCCGCTCCGACGGAACCAGCGGCCCTCGCCGCTGCACCGCGGGCGCCTCAGCGCAGGACGGGCTCGGCTCCGGCTTGGCCGAGGCGCTCGCGCCTGCTGCCCTCGGCGTAGATCAGGCCGATGCCGATCAGCGCACCGGGCACCCCCTCGATCGCGGTGATCAGGTGCGTGCCGTGCGGGCCGGGGATCGAGAAGCCGTGGATCAGCAGGCCGACCAGCACAGCCCCGAAGATCGCGCCGAGGAAGGCGCCGACGATCCCGCCCCAGTAGCGGTCCGGCAGCCAGATCGTGAAGTGCCAGATGGCAAGCCCCATCATCGCCCAGGCAAGCAGCCC
>JAJZID010000231.1 GCA_021810705.1 Actinomycetes bacterium | reverse complement strand
CATGCAGACCCAATCAGCAACGTCGACGGTTGCGATCACCTCGGCGGTGAACGCCGGAGGCGTGTCGACGACGATGAAGTCGAACTCCTGGCGCAGCACCGCGTAGATGGTGGCCATCATCTGCGCCGTCACCGAGACCGCCTGGTCGGGCCTTGCGGGCGCCGCCAGCACGCGCAGGCCACTGGGGTGGCGCAGCATGAAGTCCTCGAGCTTGTCGGCGTCGAGGCTGCCACCCGAGACGGCCAGATCGAACAGCGTCGTATCGGGACGCAGGCCGAGCGCCAGTGCGACGTCGCCGAACTGCAGGTCCAGGTCGATCAGCACCGTCTTACGGCCGCGACTCGCAAGCGCCGCACCAAGGTTGGTGGCCGCGACGGTCTTGCCGACGCCGCCCTTGGAACCGAGCACCGCGATCAGCGTACCCGCCTCCGGACCCTGGTCGGCAGCTGTGCGCGTCCGCGTCACAGCCTTGCGGATCGAAAACTCCAGGTCACGGCTCACCTGTTCGGGAATGTAGGGACCGGGGTGCAGGACCAAGAAGTCGTCGGCCCCGGCCGCAAAGGCTTCCTGAACGAACTCCTGGTCGCTGCCGTGCGAGAGCACCACCACGGGCGTGTTACTGCGCACCGTGTGCCAAAGCGACACCAGTCTCAGCGCCTCGGCGGAGCCCTCACGGCAGGCCACGAGCAGCACGTCGACGTCCATCCGCAGGATCGCATCGGCGTTCAGTTCGAAGCTGTCGAAGTGCTCCGTCAGCTCGACGCCTGAGTCATCCGCGATGTGCTCCCTGACCAGCCGGAGCGGCGCGGTCTCGTCATGTGCGACGGCTGCTGTGATATGGCGCGCCATGTCTGTCAGCTCCCAACCGAGTAGAGTTTCACCGAGTCGGCGGCGCCGATTGACGGTCGCAATGCCAGCCACAGGCTGCCCTTGGTCGTTTCAGCAGTTACGATCAGAGCCTGCCGGTCACTGAGCCGCAGGACGACGATGCCGCCAGCGTTGGCCAGCACCGGCACGTCTTGAACAAGCATCTCGGACTGCGCGGACGAAACCAACATGACGTCCACGGTGTCGCCAGGCACCAGATAGCTGGTGATGCCCTGCTCGCTTGAGAACGAGAAGGCGACCGCACGCTCGTCACCGCGCAGCACGCCCGACAGCAGCGCGGTGCTGCGCGTGAAATCGGCGGTGGTGATCTGCTGCCCCGCGACGATGGCGGTGGTGGCGGCTTGACCGATGATCTGCGAGGGATCGACGATCGCTCCGGGCACCACACGAGCGGTTGGAACCTCCACGCGCTTGAAGTAACCCTCGCCTGCGATCGCGGCCTCGGGGGTGCCCTGCGGAATGTTCTGCCTGGCCACCCAGACGGCGGTCTCCGGTGGTCCGACCTGCACCACCGTGCGCTTGCTGTAGTTGGCGACGAAGAGGTAGATCAGGGCGGCGGCCAGCAGGGCCGAGAGAGCCGCTACCAACAGCGCGCTCCTGCGGCCGGCGAGCGCCTGTGCGCGACCACGGGGCAAGAACTTACCAAAGTGACGATGGGCTTCCATTTGTAAAGGCTCCAGTGGGTTTCGTGTCTGCTATCGGCGTGAGCATCGCCAAACTTGACTATGGACAGCCGGCTCTCTCGGTTCCGGTCAACTGGTACAGGTCGGGGTGAGGAATGGATTGGTGCCGGTCAGCGACCCTTCCATGCGCATCGTCGCGCTGGATCCAATCGTCGAGGAGAGTCCTCCGGACGCTTCACTGACGAGCTTCAGCCAGCTGAACGTGGACGCTACCTTGACCTCGATCGGGTCACCGGTGGTGTAGGTGCTGGACGGTGCCGAAGCGCTCGTGGCGACGTCACCCACGCAGACGCTGGTCAGGTTCGGTCCGCCGGTGATTTGCGACTCGCAAGTTGCCCACTGCTGGAGTGTGGTATCGGTCTGCGTGCCGCACATGACGGTCTGCGTAGTGCCGACCACGGCCGCCTCGCGCACCGCGATGTTGGCGATGTTGGTGTCAGAGTTCTGCTGGTTCAGCGCCAAACCGAAGTCGATGATCGCAAAGAGGAAGAGCAGCAAAAGCGGGAGCACAAAGGCAAACTCGACCAGCGCCTGGCCGCCTTCGCCCGGGATCCTGCCTCGTAGCCTGCAGATCCAATTCCACACGGTGACCACTGTATCGGCAGATGCAAGCCCACCCCTTTAGTTTTCGCCCCGTAACCTGCCAGCGGGCCGGCGACCACGCCGGCTGTGCAACCCACTGTCTTCACTCTGGCGCCAGTCCTCCCGCTGGGGCGGTCAAACAGAGCCATGCCGACCTGCTGTCCGTGCCCGGCGCTGTGCGCGCTTGAGCGCGTCGTAGACCACGCGCGCGTAAACCGCTCGCGCCCACACCTGTGGATGCACGCCGTCCACCAACATCGCCTGCGTGCTGTGGGCAAACCAGTTGGCCAGGACCGCCTGCGGCCAGGTCCGCACGTATTGGGCGAGCTGATGGTCGACCTCACCCTGCCAGCTGCGGGCCAGTCGCACGTTGACGATCACCACCACGGGAACGCCGCGTAACACCCGGCGCAGGTTCTGCATGTCGCTGTACCAGACGGGACCGTTGTCGCCGATCTGCACGATCACCTCACGCGGTAGCCGGCCCGCAGCCCGGTACTGGGCCAGACGGGCGATCGTCGCCTCGGCCTGGCGTCCGACCACGGCATCCACGCGCAGCCTGCGGCCGATCAGCGCCTCGAGGTTGGCGGCAGCGCCGAGCATCACCGAGTCCCCGGCCGCGAGCACCTCGCCGTGAAAGCCTGGCGGCCGACGTGAACGCTCTGGCGTTGAGGGACGGGGGTGCTCAGCACCGTCGGGGCCGCTCGCACCGGGTCGTGGCTGGCCGCGAACGGCGCCTCTGCCCGGAGCGATCGGCGTCAGCGCCTGCGGCGTCGCTGTTCGCTGGTGCGCAAGCGCCGGGGCGGGGGCGGGCAGACCGAACCCTGTTGCCGCAAGTGCCGCAAGCAGCGCGGCGGCACTCGTCACCCAGGCCAGGCGCTGGTGCGGCGTGTGACGGTCAAGGAAGGCTCGGAGCCGGAGCTGCGCGCGACCCGAGCGGATTGGCGTCTCGACATAGCGGTAGGAGAGCGCCGCCACAGCGACCGTGCCAGCCGCCTGCAGCAACACGAGCAACGGGTCAGGGAGTGCGATGTCGATGCCGGGCCGGGTCAGCTGCATGATCGGCCAGTGCCAGAGGTAGATACCGTAGGAGCGCACTCCGATCCAACGCAAGGGCTCCCAGCCGAGCGCCTTACCGAGCCGAGAGCCGGGCATCACCGCGGCGCCGATCAGCACAGCGGCGCTCAGCGCCATCAGCAGGAAGCCGCCGCGGTAGAGCCATGGTTGATAGTCGTGGACGGTCACGAACAGGGTCAGCACGACCATCAAGGCACCAAGTCCAACGGCGTCAGTCTGAAACGGCCCGATGCGCCGGGCGGCAAGCACGCGCCGCATCCCGGGCAGCGCGAACGCCAGCAGCGCGCCGATCAGCAGCGTGAAGGCGCGCGTGTCGGTCCCGTAGTAGACGCGCGACGGGTCGCCGCTTGGGTTGTAGAGCAGCACCATCAGCAGAAAAGAGACGAGCGCCAGCACCGAAGTGAGCGACCAGACGCTGCGCGGCCGCAGGCGCCGCAGGCCGAGCAGTAGCAGTGGCGGCCAGACGAGGTAGAACTGCTCCTCGACCGCCAGCGACCACAGGTTCTGAAGCAGTGACGGGCGTCCGAACTGGTTGAAGTAGGAGTGGTTGGCGATGATCTCGTGCCAGTTGGTCAGATAGACGATCGCGCTGAGCGCGTCGGCCCGGGTGCGACTGAGGTCGTCGCGTGCGATCGTCAGCGTCGCCAAGAGCGCGAAGGCGATCACCAGTGCCACCGCCGGGAACAGGCGTCGCGCCCGCCGTGCCCAGAAGGCCCGCAGCGCGATCGTCCCGTCGGCCGCGAACTCGCGCAGCAGCAGCGAGGTGATCAGGTAGCCGCTCAGCGCGAAGAAGAGATCGACGCCGAGGAAGCCGCCTGGCATCCAGGAGACGCCGGCGTGATACAGGAACACGCCGGCGACAGCCAGTGCTCGCAGGCCGTCGAGCCCGGGCTGGTATGGCAGGCGCCGACGGTCAGCCTCG
>JAJZID010000230.1 GCA_021810705.1 Actinomycetes bacterium | reverse complement strand
GTGTACTCGCCCTGACCGCCGGTGATGGCGCGCAGATCGGGGGCGTAGGAGAGCAGCTCGGCCATCGGCACCTCGGCCTTCACCTCGGTCATGCCGCCACCGGTCGGCTCCATGCCAAGCGGATGCCCGCGCCGGGAGTTGAGGTCGCCGATCACCTCACCGACAGCCTCCTCCGGGACGCTGACGGTGAGCAGCATGATCGGCTCGAGCAGCGCCGGACCCGCCTGGGCCATGGCCTCGCGCATCGCCTGGGCGGCGGCCAGCTTGAAGGCCATCTCCGAGGAGTCGACGGGGTGGTAGGAGCCGTCGTAGACGGTGACCTTCACATCCTTGACCGGATAGCCGGCAACAACACCGCTCTGCATCGCCTCGACCACACCCTTTTCAACCGCGGGAATGAAGCCGGTCGGAATCACGCCGCCCTTGATCGCATCCACGAACTCAAATCCGCCTCCGGCGGGAAGCGGCTCGATCATGATGTGGCAATCGCCAAACTGGCCGCGGCCGCCAGTCTGCTTCTTGTGCCGCCCGTGCGCCCGGGCCTGAGCGCGGATCGTTTCCTGGTAGGGCACGCGCGGTGGCTTCAGGTTCACCTCGACGCCGAAGCGGCTGCGCAGGCGGTCGACGATCACCTCGACGTGCATCTGTGACAGCCCGGCAACTATCTGTTCGCCGGTCTGCGGGTCGCGGTGCAGGTCGATCGCGGGGTCCTCCTCCTGCAGCCGGCGCAGGCCCGCGAACATCTTCTCCTCGTCGCCCTTGTTGCGCGGCGCGACCGCGAACGCCATGACGGCGGCGGGCAGCTTGATCGTGGGCAGCCGCAGCGGTTCGTCGCGGGCCGCCAGCCAGTCGCCGGCCCGGGTCTCCTTGAGCTTGGCCACCGCGCCGATGTCACCGGGCCCGAACTCCTCAACGTGAAGCTGCTGGACCCCGGGGCTCGAGAGCTGGCCGATCCGCTCCTTGACGTGAGCGCGCGTGTTCAGCAGCTGGCTGTCATGCCGGATCACGCCCTGGTACACGCGAAACAGGTTGATCCTCCCGGCAAACGGATCGGCGCGGGTTTTGAAGACGTAGGCGAACATCTCCCTTTGCTCGTCGGGCTCGAGCAGGTATCCGTCCGCGTCCACAGCACCGTGCTTGACAGGTGAGGGAAGGTCCTCGACGATCGCGTCCAACAGCCGGTTGGTCCCGAGGTTCGCGGTCGCGACCCCACAGGTGACCGGAAACAGCGAGCCGTGGTTGGTGCCGTCCTTGAGCGCGGCGACGATCTCCTCGTGTGAGATCTCATCCCCCTCCAGGTAACGCTCCATCAGCGCATCCGAGTTCTCCGCCACCTCGTCCATCAGCTTTTCGCGGTACTCACGGGCCTGCGCCAGCTGCTCGTCGGTGATCGCCACCTCGGTGCAGTTCTCGCGGGAGCTGCCCTGATAGCGGTAGGCGCGCATGTCGATCAGGTCGATCACCCCCTCGACCTCGTGCTCGCTGCCAATCGGGATCTCGGTGGCGACCACGTGAGGGCCAAAGGCGGTCTTGAGGCTCTCCAGCGTGCGGAAGAAGTCGGCGCGCTCGCGGTCGAGCATGTTGACGAACACCAGCCGCGCCAGGTCGAGCTCCGCGGCGCGCTTCCACAGACGCGCGGTCTGGACCTCGACACCCATCACGGCGTTGACAACGAACACGGCTGACTCACACACCCGCAGCGCGGCCAGCGCGTCCGCCACAAAGCTCGGGTCTCCGGGCGTGTCAAGCAGGTTCACGCGCCGCTCAAGCCACTCAAACGAGTTGACGCTCGCCTGCAGCGACATCTGTCGTGCACGTTCGTCCGGCTCAGAGTCCGACACTGTGCTGCCGTCGGCCACGCTGCCCAGCCGGCCGATCGCGCCGGCCACGAACAGCAGCGCCTCGTTCAGCGAGGTCTTACCGCTTCCGCGATGGCCGACGAGCGCCACGTTACGGATGCGATCCGCGGCCTTGTGCATGCTGGCTCCTCTCACTCGGGGTGAGCGCCCCGCAGCGAGTGCGGCGCACCCGTTGATCACCCGCAGACCCTACACCCGCACGCACCCGCGTGCACTGCGCCCTGCCGCGCCCTTCAGTCGAGCTCGCCGCTCAGCTTCGAGCGTAGGCGCAGCACCGCCTTGGTATGCAGCTGGGAGACCCGCGACTCGGTCACGCCCAGCACCTCACCGACCTCGCGCAGGGTCAGGTTCTCGTAGTAATAGAGCGCCACGACGAGCTTCTCACGCTCCGGCAGAGCCGAGATCGCATCGGCGATGCGGTCACGCAGCTCACCCTGGTCGACGACCGCCTGCGGATCAGCCGCGCCACGGTCGGGGATCGTGTCAAGCAGCGAAACCTGGTCTCCGCTCGAGTCGCTGGTGCTCCACAGCTCATCCAGGGCGACCAGCGTCGAGGTCGAGATCTGCACCAGCGAGTCGTTGAACTCGGCGACGCTGATGCCCAGCTCGGCCGCCATCTCCTCGTCGCTGGGAGCACGTTGCAGCTTGGCCTCCAACCGCTGGTTTGCCCGCTCGATCTCGCGCGCACGGGCGCGAACTGAGCGCGGCACCCAGTCGAGCGTCCGCAGCTCGTCGATGATCGCACCGCGGATCCGCGTGACCGCATAGGTCTCGAACTTGATCTCGCGTGTGAGGTCGAAGCGCTCGATCGCCGAGATCAGGCCCGTGAGCCCGTAGGAGATCAGGTCGGCCTCGTCGACGTGACCCGGCAGGCCCGTGCCGATCCGCCCGGCGACATACTTCACCAGCGGCGCGTAAGCGACCACAAGACGCTCACGGGCACGCTCGTCGCCCGAATTCTTGTAGCGCTTCCATAGGTCCTTCAGCTCGATCGCTTTTACGTTCGTATCCATTGAAACCACGGTCATCACGCTCGTGGGTGAGCGCTCGAGTAGGCCGCCCGCAGGCGCACGGACTCGACACGAGTGTAAACCTGAGTGGTTGAGATCGTGGCATGACCGAGCAGCTCCTGGATCGAACGCAGGTCGGCCCCGCCCTCGAGCAGGTGGGTCGCGAACGTATGCCTGAGCGTATGTGGGTGCACCTGGGCAAGCGCGGGCTCGCGCGTTTGCAGCAGGCGTGTCCAGGTGCGCAAGCGCCGACGCACGTCGGAGGTGCTGAGCCGGCGCCCGCTCTTTGACAGAAACAGCGGCTCGTGGACCCCGTCCGTGCGGGCTGCCGAGACGGTCAGTAGGTGACCGCGGCCCTGCTTGCGGTAACGCTCCAGTGCCAGCAGCGCGTGCTCGCCGACGGGGACCATGCGCGTCCGTCCCCCCTTGCCTTCGACACGGACCGTCTCGGCGTCAAAGTCGATGCTTGCCAGGTCGAGATCGACGAGTTCCTGCGCGCGTAGTCCCGAGGAGTAGGCGAGCTCGATCAGAGCTCGGTCTCGCTGCTCCAGCGGCGTCCGCTGCGGGATGCGCTCCAGCAGCAGCTCAATCTCCTCGCGCGCCAGCACGCGCGGCAGCGTACGCGGTCGCTTGGGCGCCGCCAGCAGCTCTGCCGGGTTCTGCGGCAGGCGCTTTAGCTCCGTCTGCACCCGCAACAGCGCGCGCACAGCCGCGAGCTTGCGGGCGACGGTGCTTGCCGCCTGCCCCCCGGCGCTGAGGCTGGCCACATAGCGGCGCAGCAGCCGCACGTCTAGCGCGCCGGGCTCGACGGCGAGCGCCGTCGCCCACTGCGCCAGCTGACGACAGTCGCTGCGATAGGCCACCAGCGTGTTTCCGGAGACCGCTCTGCGGGCGAGGTGAGCCTCGAGGTCGGCGATCGCCTGCTCCCAGGCGGGGCTCGCGGCAGCATTCTGTGATGGCCCGGTGGACACGGCAGCTAGATTCGCCATCAGCTGGCTGTGCCCTGCCGCCTGAACAAGGGACCACCGGCGGTGAGGAGGCATCAGGTTACACGCCCCGGAGCAATACTGAAAGGCAGCCTGAGGCGCCTGAGAGCTGGGTCGCGTCGAACGACCGAAGCTCGGCTGTCTGTGACGATCCGGCCAGGACGCCGTAGTAGGAGCAGGTGCCCATGCGCTGCACGCAGATCCGGTTTGCTCAGCCGGGTGTCTCCAGATGTTTTCGGGGCTGGTTGACCTGCGCGGTCGCCTTCGCGTGCGTGGCGGCCCTCACTGGTTGCGGCGGGTC
>JAJZID010000229.1 GCA_021810705.1 Actinomycetes bacterium | reverse complement strand
CGTGACCGCGCAGCGCCTCAGTTGCGCGCCACACCCGATGCCGATCTGGATCATCACCCGGCGGGTTATGCCGACCCCGCTGCCGGATTCTTCAGCAGCCATACCGCATGGCGCCGGACAGTTCGGATAACCAGCGGGTCCGGATAACACACTCAATCCGGACGTCCGGATTGAGTGTGTTCTGGCAGACGACCCTGACCGGGGTCGTTGCCGCGATCACGGCGGTCGCTCCGTCCTGGCTCTTCATCAGCAGCACATACGGCCGGACAGGATCCCCGCCGATCTCGACGTGCTCAGGCAGCCGGGCGAGGACCCATATCCGCCGGCCGCCGTGCAGCGACCCCGCGGTCTCGAAGTGCATCGCCGACCCGAGCAGCTGGTCGACGAACTCAAACGCGTCCTGGTTCTGCACGATCCGGTAGCGCTCCCCGACGATCCCGAGCACCTCCCGGGTGTCCTGACGCACGGTCGCGTAGTAACCGGAGATCTCCTCACACCGCGGCAACCACCACTCATCGACCGTTGCTGCATCGCCGCGGTCAACGGCGATCGGCTCACGCTCAACCTGCCAACCAAGGCCGGAGCGTTCGATCGCCTCTGCGATCGTCGCGGGTGGGCAGTCCAGTACGGCACCAAGCCCGTGCCACGGCACCTCACGGACGGAGAACATCGAGTCGGTCTGGGTGAGTCCTGCGGGCATGTGCCCCTCCTTGAAGGATCTTTGGCCCCGCCCGGTTGGCGGGGCCGTTCCCCGACCCACAGGCGCCCCCTTGGGGCGCAACGATCGGGAAGGGGACGACCCCCGCCAAACCGGGTGCGTTCACCCCGGCGTTGAGTTGCCGGAAGGCCCACGGACTCATCTGGTGCGCCTCCCGCAAGGTGCGCGATTCGGACCGCTCGCGCTCCTGCAACTCGAGGTCGTGCGCATCGAACCCGCCCGGGTCCTCAGTGACCTCGACAGGCTCTCCCCGCGTGGTGTAGGACTCTTCGACCCCGGCGCGGACCGTCGTCCCGATCGCCTTGAGCTGCTTGTCATGATCAGCCTTGGCCCTGGCGATCGCCTGCTCGAGCTGCTTCAGCGACACCGGCAGGCACGGTCCGGCGAGCTTCGCGAGCGCCTTCGCGGCATGGTCCTTGTGAGAGGACCAGCGCAGCGGACGCTTCTGCTGGCTTGACGGCACCACCAGCCGGCTGGCGTACTGCTCAGCCGCGATCACGACCAGCGCCCGGCCGTAGAGCTCACCAGCGCTGCGGGCACCGTCGATGAACTTCCACATCCACGCGATCGCGTCGTCGGGCTTGTGCTGATCACCGTAGCTGATCCGCAGAGCACCCCGGGACCCATCCTTCCTGGTCCTCGTGACGTCGGTGCGGAACTCGTCGATGACCAGGCGGATGCCGCTCATCGCGAGTTGCACCACCGTCTCGCCAGCGTTGCCATACCCGCCGTGGCAGTCGCAGCCGAGCACCGAGTACACGAAGAAGGCGGCGACATTCCTGTCGCCCGGGTCGACGGTCGCCAGCTCGTTGCGAAGCGCCCACCCAAGGTCGAGGTTGACGCCGTGCGCCTGCACGGCCAGCTGCCGCATCTGCCGGCCGTGCTCTCGCCGCACCTCGGCCACCGGGTCAGCGACCCGCAGCTCACGACCCGTCGCCTTGTCAGCCTTGCGTTGCTCGACGGTACGCGCGGCCTGCTCACGCACCTCCTTGACCGAGCGTGCCAAGGCCTGCTTGGCGAGCTCTCGGTACAGCGGCCGGTCGACGATCACCGGCGAGCCACCTGACTCGATCAGCACACCGGCTGCACGGGCCTGATCGACCTCACTCTCGCCGAAGCGGATCGGCGGCGGGCCGTAGCTATAAGGGTTGAGCTGCTTGTGCAGCTGCTCAAACTCGGCAAGCTGTGCCATCGCCTTTTTGCCGAGCTTCAACGTGTCGAGCTCGTAGGCGTCAACGCGCGTCAGGTAGGCGGCGAACGCCTTGCTGCCGGTCTCCTTCAGCGCACGGCCGATCACCGAACCGAGGTTGCTGTGCAACTGCCCGACAACGCACTCGTTCCCGTCGGCGACGTACTGGACAACCGTGTCAAGCACCTCCGGGCTGACCTGCCCGAGCGACCGCAACGTGTCCACGCACGAGAGCGGCAGCACCCCTTGACCAACGAGCCTCTGTGCGAGCACGGGCAACTGCAACAGCTTCACCCGTGCCGTGACCCTCGCCTTCGGCCAACCGAGCGCCCGCGCAGCCCCGTCCTCAGTCAGATTGCGGTCCAACATGGCCTGAACCGCAAGTGCCTCTTCGTAGGCGTTGAGTTGCTTACGCGCGATTAATGCCGATCGGGCGAGCATGCCGATGTCGGCATGACGTCACGTTCTCGATAGCGCGCGCTGAGGCGACCTCGGCGCCTTCGCTGTGCTCGTCGCGCTCAAGCACGACCGCGTCGATCGCCGTGTGCTGCAGCTTCAAGACAGCGGCGTAGCGGTGAAAGCCGGGGACGAGCTCGTACTGAAAGCCCTGCTCCGCGACCTGGCCCTGAGCGACCGTGATCGGGACCGGCACCAGCACGGCCGGCAGCGCGATCAACCCGGCGAGCGCGTCGACGTGACCTGGGTCGAGGTCGCGCACGTTCACCGGGACCTAGACCTTGTCGGGCGGCACCGCGACCGTCCCGGCCGGTGTGGTTGGAAATGTGCTGGCCATCTGGCCCTCCCTTGCGGGGTGTGGCCTCGCCGTGTGCGGGACCGTCCCCGACCCCCAGCGCCCGCATGGCGCCACAGTTGGGAAGGGGATGGGCCCGCACACGGCGGTGAGCGCCACGCGCGCCGCTCACACCGGCACGCCGGCGGTATGCGTCAGGCGGTAGCCGATACCCCACACATTGATCAGGTAGCTCGCGCCATCGACCGAGAGCTTGCGCCGCAGCCGTGCGACATGCGAGTCAAGCGTGCGGGTGCGCGCCCAGTCGCCGAGATGCCAAACACTGGAGAGCAGCTCGTTGCGGGTGAACACCCGATCGGGCTCGGACGCGAGCACCACAAGCAGCTCGAACTCGCGGTTGGTCACCTCGATCTCGGTCTCGCCGATCCAAACGCGGCGCGCACCGATATCGACGCGCAGCGCCCCGGCGCGCAGCACTTGGCGTACGCGTCCCGCATTGGCGCGGCGCAGCAGCGCCGCCAACCGGGCCCGGACCTCGACATACAGCCACGGCTCGTAGATCACATCATCAGCGCCACGGTCAAGCAGCAGCAGCGGGGAAAACAGATCCTCGCTCGCGGACCCAGCCAGAATCGGCAGCCACGCGTCGATCGTGGGGTGACCGTCACCGCGCACAATGTCAACCAGCCTGGCCGTATCAGAGCCGAGGTCCACAATCAACGCGTCGACACGGTCCACAAGACGGCTGCGCGCGTGCCCCAGACAGCTCGCAGCCAGCGGCTTGTAGCCGTCCGCCTCCAGATTCTCGGTAAGCGCCGTCCGCGCCGCGTCGTCCTGCACAGCAACCATCACACGCTGAGGTTCGGTCAGCATCACATACCTCCTGGGCCAGTGGCCCCACCCGGGTGGCGGGGCCGGTTACCCGACCCACAAGGCGCCCACAGGGCGCAAAAATCAGGGGAGGGTCCGGCCCCACCAGCCGGAACCAGCCTGCTGCCCCCGGCACGTGGGCGCTATGCCGGCCGCTACCCGAGGCCCGAGTCAGCCGCCGAGCGCCAGCGCGAGGCTCTCACGTCCCACGCTCACCGGCGATTTCAGCGCGTTCGGCCGAATGACGTTTCGTCGCCAAGGCGATCGTCTGACTGTCGAAGCCGCTCTCCGCAAAGCAATAGCGGAACGACCACTTGGAGGCCGTGGTAACACCGGGTATACTGCCGGTGTGGCCAAGGTGATGATTTCTCTGCCCGATGAGTTCCTCGCACGCGTGGACGCCCAGGCGAACGCCCATGGCAGCACCCGCAGCGCCACCATCCGCGAGCTGGCCGAGGTCGGCCTGGGTGAGCGTCAGAGACGCCTCTCTGAGCAGATGTCCGCTCTGGAGGGAACGGCGCGAGGGCATGGCGGTAACGCTGTCCGGGATCTCAAAGCCGGCCGGCCGCAGTGATCTTTCTTGATGCGAGCGTGTTGCTCGCCGCCGAGGACGCCGACGACCGCGAACATCAGGCCGCGCTCGCGCTGCTG
>JAJZID010000228.1 GCA_021810705.1 Actinomycetes bacterium | reverse complement strand
CGCTCGGTGGCACCGCCACCGGCACGGGCCTGAACACCCACCCCGAATTCGCAGCCAGGGTGAGGGCGCTGCTGAGCGCCTCCACCGGCCTTGAGATCTCGGCGCCCGAGGACCCGTTTGAGGCGCAGGGCAACCGCGACGCCCTGGTCGAGCTCTCGGGCGCGCTGAAGGTGATCGCCGTGTCCTTCACCAAGATCGCAAACGATCTCGCGCTGATGGGATCCGGCCCGCGCGCGGGGATCGGCGAGATCTTCCTGCCGGAGCTGCAGAAGGGCTCATCGATCATGCCCGGCAAGGTCAACCCCGTGATCCCCGAGGTGACCCTGCAGGTGGCAGCCCAGGTTGTGGGCAACGACACGGCGATCACGCTGGCGGGCAGCCAGGGCAACTTCGAGCTCAACGTGCGCGTGCCGCTGATCGCGCGCAACCTGCTCGAGTCGATCCGGCTGCTGGCCGCCGTCGCGCGCGTGCTCGATGAGAAGTGCGTGCGCGGCATCCGCGCCAACCTCCCCGGCTGCGAGCGTTCGGCGGAGTCGACGCTGGCTGCCGCCACCGCGCTGAACCCCTACATCGGTTATGACCGTGCCACCGAGATCGTCAAGCAGGCGGCCGCCTCCGGCCGGCTGCTGCGCGAGGTCGCCTACGAGCAGGGCGTGGATGAGGAGACCTACAACCGGGCGATGGATCTGCGCAAGATGGCGCAGGGAAACCTGGGCTGAGCGTCGAAGCACGATCGGTGTCGCTGCGTGTGGTAGGAACGCTGCTGGGCGCGGCTCGGGTGCGGGCCGCGCTGCTGGCGCTGTGCGCCGCCGCGCTTGCCTTGGTCTTCGCGGCGTCGGCGCGCGGCGCGGGCGGGCTCTACATCTCCGGTGCGGGCTACGGCCCGGGTGTCGGCATGAGCCAGTACGGCGCGGCCGGCTATGCGCTGCACGGCGAGAGCTACCAGCAGATTCTGAGCGACTACTACGCCCAGACGACGATCGGTGAGGTCAATCCCAGGCATGTGGTCACGGTGCTCTTGCGCGCCGGCGGCGAGCCGAGCTTCAGCGGCGCCACGCGCGTCGCCGGCACGCGCGTGCGCCTGCACGCGGGCACGCGCTACAGCGTCCTCGCGGCGGGCGCGGGTCTGCGGTTGGTCGCCGCCGGCGTGACCGTGGGGGTGTTCAGCGCGCCGCTGGTGGTGCGCGGGCGCCGGACGCTTACGCTCGTGGGCAGCGGGCGCTACGACGGCGCGCTGACGTTCAGGCCGAGCCCCCGCGGCCAGGGGGTGATGACGATCAACGCCGTCGGTTTGGACGACTATGTGCGCGGCGTGGTCGCCTCCGAGATGCCGCCGAGCTGGCCGGCACAGGCGCTTGAGGCGCAGGCGGTGGCGGCGCGCAGCTACGCGTACGCCGGGACGCCGGTCTCGCCCGACTACGACCTCTATGCCAGCACCCGCTCGCAGCTGTACCTCGGCGTCAGGGCGCAGACACCCGCCACCGATGCGGCCGTCGCCGCCACCAGCGGGCAGGTTGTCGAGTATCAGGGGATCCCGGTCGTCACCTATTTCTTCGCGAGCTCCGGGGGGAGGACCGAGAGCGTGCAGAACGTCTTCGCGATCGCGCCCGAGCCGTGGCTGGTGGGTATGCCAGACCCCTACGACGACTCGCTGCACAACCCCTACTACCGCTGGCGGCGTGCGCTGCGCCTGCGTGTGGCGCAGGCCCGTCTGCGCCGGCTGGTGCGCGGCCGGTTGCGCGGCATCAGGGTCATCCAGCGCGGCGTCTCGCCACGCATCGTGCGTGCTGCGGTGGTCGGCACAGGTGGCTCGGTGAGCGTGAGCGGCGCGACCCTGCGCAGCCTCCTTGGCACGCCGAGCACCTGGATGTCGTTTACGACCGTGACCGCGCGAGGCGTGCAGACGACGAGCGTGCCAGCGCCTGAGCCGACCACCACGAGCCCGAGCGCGCCCAGCCCCACCACTTCGACCAGCACCCCAACCACCGGTGGTGGCGGCCTGGCCCAGGCCCGTCGCGCCGCCCGGACCACGCGCCTGCTGATCTCGGGGTCGGTCTTTCCACTGACCCGCGGCGCGCGTGTACACGTCGAGCAGCTGGTCGGCGGCAGGTGGTCTGCGGCCGGGTCGGTGAGCCCCGTTGCCACGGGTCGCTATGCACTGGCGGTCGCGGTGCCGGGACGCTACCGCGTGCTCTACGCGGGTGTCACTGGACCGGCGGTCAAGGTTGGCTGAGGCGATGAGCGGGCCGCTGTTGGTGGTGGACGCGCCGTTTGTGCTCTACCGCTCCTTCTTCGGTCTGCCGGAGACGATCCGCGCAAGCGACGGGCAGCCGCGCAACGCGCTGCTCGGCGCCTGCAACCTGCTGCTGCGCGTTGTCGCCGAGACCTCGCCACGGGCCGTGGTCGCCTGTTTCGGGGCTGAGCAGGCGCCCTACCGGGTGGCGCTCCACGCCGGCTACCACGCCCAGCGTCCGCCGATGCCCGCGGGCCTGGCCCTGCAGTGGCCGTTGGCGCCGGGCCTGTTTGCCGACTTCGGCTGGCAGCCCCGCGATGCCGGTGAGCTCGAGGCCGACGATCTGCTCGGGGCGCTCGCCCGCGCCGAGGCCGCTGCCGGCGGCGAGACCCTGATCCTGACCGGTGACCGTGACCTGTATCAGTGCGTCGACGACCATGCACGCGTGCTCTACCTGCGGCAGGGCAGCGCCGGCTTCGAGACTGTGGATGAGGCAGAGGTGAAACGCCGCTACGGCGTCTCACCGGCACTCGTGCCCGATTTCATCGCGCTGCGCGGCGACCCCTCGGACGGGCTGCCGGGCGCGCCCGGCATCGGCGCGAAGACCGCCGCCGCACTGCTTGGCCGTCACGGCTCGCTCGAGGCGCTGCTTGAGGCCGTGGCCGCCGGTGATGGCGGTGAGCGGCCTCGCATCGCCGCGATCCTGCGCGAGCACGCGCCGGCGCTGCGCGACTACCGTGAGATCGCGGCGCTGCGTCCGCTGGCTGTTGAGCGCCCGCGCGATGCGCAGACCGATCTGCGCGCCGGCGCGGCGGCCGCCGCGGCGCTCGGCATGGCTAACCTGGCCGGCCGGCTGGAGACCGCTGTGTCGATCACGGACCTGCGAATGCGCTGAGGACGGCTTCAGGCCGACGCAAATCAGGCAGCTATCAGCGCAGCGGCTCAGGGCGTGAACTTGACGGTGATCACGTCACCGTCCTGGATCGCGTAGTCGCGGCCCTCGAGCCGCAGCGCCGCGTGCTCACGCGCGCCGGCGTAGCCGCCGAACTGCACGAGTGCCTCCCAGGAGACGACCTCGGCGCGGACGAAGCCGCGCTGGATGTCTGAGTGGATCTGGCCGGCGGCGTGCCAGGCGCTGAGCCCACGGCGCAGATGCCAGGTCTGCGCGGGCTTGTCCTCGCCAGCGGTGAAGAAGGCGATCAGGTCAAGCAGCTGGAAGGCGCTGCGCACGACCTTCTGCAGGCCGGACTGCTCGAGCCCGAATTCGGCGCGCAGCTCTGCCGCCTCCGCCGCCTCCAGCGCCCCCAGCTCGGACTCGAGGCGCGCGGAGACAGCCACCGCGCGGGCGCCCTGGGCAGCCGCATAGTCGGCGATCGCGGCCGGCACCTCGGCCTCGCCCTCGTTGACGTTGGCGACGAACAGCACCGGCTTGGCGGTCAGCGAGCCGAGCAGCGTCACCGCGTCCGGAGCCTCGTCGGGCACCGGCACGGTGCGCACCGGCCTGCCTGCCCCGAGCGCCTCGACGACCTGCTCGAGCCAGTGCTGCTCGGCGATCGCGTGGCGATCGCCGCCGCGCGCCTGGCGCACGACGCGCTCGAGCCGGCGCTGCGCCTGCTCCAGGTCCGCGTACATCAGCTCGGTCTCGATCGTCTCGATGTCGCGCAGCGGGTCGACGCTCCCCTCGGAGTGCACGATGCCGCTGTCGGTGTGGGCGCGCACCACGTGCAGCAGCGCGTCGGTCTCTCGGATGTTGGCCAAGAACTGGTTGCCCAGGCCCTCGCCCCGGTGCGCGCCGGCGACCAGGCCGGCGATGTCGTGGAAGGCGATCGTGTCCCAGACGATCTTCGAGGCGCGCACGGTCTGGGCCACCTGGTGCATGCGTTCGTCCTTCACCGGCACCACGGCGACGTTCGGCTCGATCGTCGTGAACGGGTAGTTGGCCGCCTCTGCGGCGACGCCGGTGAGCGC
>JAJZID010000227.1 GCA_021810705.1 Actinomycetes bacterium | reverse complement strand
TCTATGACCGCTTTTGGCGACAGGTTGCAAGGCTGGGGCCTGTTGCTGGACGGCGGCTGGCCGAGCGCGAGTTCTTGTACGAGGTCGCCGACGGCCCGCTCCCCGTTGGCGAGCAGATCCACGATCTGCCGCCGGCGTGGTTCGGCCACCGCGTTGAACGCGTCGGTCGTGGTCGCTGCCCGGGCCATAGACCATAGTATGGATATACCCATATAGGTATGTGTGTAGGAGCGATGGCAGACACCGGCTTCCACGCCTGGACATGCGGTCGCACCGCCCGACGCGCCGGCGCTGCTGCGCGCCGGATGCCGTGCGGAACCAGAATCTGTCCGGTCGCCGGTCTGAGGGCATTACCCATCGGGGATATCCTCGTATATACTGACGGTATGAAGATCGTGAAAGTGCGACGTGTCGGGAACAGCAACGTCGTCTCGCTCCCGCGCGAGTTCGAGGCGAGCGGCTATGTGCCGGGCACCTCGGTCCTCGTTGAGGAGCTCGCTGATGGGGAGCTGCGGATCCTCCCGACCGAGATGGTGCGCAAACGGGTACGACAGATCGCGGCTCGCACGGTCAGTGAGCGTTCTGGGGCGCTTCAGATCCTCGCCGACCACGATACGGAGCGCGACGCGTCGCAGTGAGCGGCGACCCGGACGAGGAAGAGCTCGTTTATCTCACGCGGGACGATGCACTGGAGATCTACGCCGCGATCTTCAGCCTGACCGTCGAGCAGGCTGCCGACCATCTCCGTAGCCGGGAAGCTCTGGAAGGCGCGCTCGGGCGGCCAGCGAGCTACGCGCACTATCAGCAGGCTGACCTGGCGCCACAGGCGGCAGTGCTCGCGCATGGGATCGCCGAAACGCAACCGTTTGTGGATGGCAATAAACGGACCGCTCTGATCGAGATGCTGACCTTCCTTGAGCTCAACACCCATGAGCTGTCGGCGACAGATGCAGAGCTCGCGGCCTGGATCATCGGCTTCAGCTCCGGCAGCACCACCGAGCAACTCGCCGACCAACTCCAACCACGCATCGAACCGATGCCCTGAGCCGGCCGGTCGAGCGCCCTACGCGCGAACCCGCTTTCAAAGCGGGCAGAGGTATCTCGAACCACGCGCGGAAAGACGTACTTCGCGCGGCAAGTGAGAACGACGACTTCGCTTGGCCCCACCGTGACGGGGCGTTCTCAGCAAGCGGGCAACTCGCTGACTATCGCTTCTGTGCGCGCGGATCCGCAGGCGATGCTATGCCTTTGGCGGCGGAGCATGTGTCGGGGGCGTCGATGGACGCGGCGCCGAGGCGACGCCGGTGTCCGAGCAGCCGGGTCCCAATTCTCATCCGGACCGGGCTGCCAGGGTGCCGGCCACAGTGAACCGAGAAGCGCTTTGTCGGGTTCGACCGTCGCCTCCGCCGGGGCGTCTACAACTCTCCGGTTCTGACCACCCATGATCTCCATTGCCAACTTCTCGAACAACTCGGGGGTCGTCAGGCAAGACCGCGAACGCGACGAGTGGGCTCGCGTCCGGCGGTTCGCTATGGCGAGGAATACCATTGAAACGGATGACCACGCGCGAGAGACTCCACCTGCTGGTCGATCAACTGAGCGACGTGGAGGCGGAGGCGACGCTCGCCCGACTCGTCCGTGAGCGCGACCTCGTCGACCAGTGGACGCAGTCTGAGGGCGGCCCAGCGACGGAGGATGCCTGGGCCCTGACCAATGCGCGGGAAGCCATCCGCGAGGAGCCTTGGTAGCCCGCGGCGAGGTTGTGTGGCTGGAGCTCGAGCTTGAGGGGCGTCGTCCGGTCGTCGTGCTGACACGCGACACAGCGCTGCCTACCCTGCGTAACGTCGTTGTCGCGCTCGTTACCCGCACGATCCGCGGTATCGAGACTGAAGTCCAGATCGGACCCGATGACGGCATGCCGGTCGAATGTGCCGTCAGTCTCGACAACCTCCGCACTGTTCCTCAGGCGCTCTTGACCGAATCGATCACAAGACTCAGCCCGCGGCGCATGGACGAGATCTGTCGCGCTCTCAGTCAGGCCACCGGCTGCTGACGCCGCTACTCGTGTGGCCGCGGCCGATCGGGAGCTATGGAAGCGGAGTGGAAGCCTGGTACACCAACGAGCGGCACTCGAGAGCCTTGAAACCGTCCGGCAATTGCCCGCCCTGCCTGCAGATACCGACGGTCGACCCACGTAGGCCTCCGGCTGCCCATGACTCGTAATGAAGGGGTCCGGGGTTCGAATCCCCGCGTCGGTCTCAAAATCCCTGTAAATGGCCATCTTTGAGTTTCTGGGCATCGCAGCGACAGGAGAAGAAGGGTCCCGAAAGGTTGCCGGCTTGGGGTGAGATATGCGCATGAGCTGTACCGCTGTGCAGGCTGGATCCGGGCACGTGTATCGGGTTGACGGTGCGCGTCGAGCGGTCTGGTATGCGAAGTACCGGCTGCCCCCGGTAGCTCACAACTGAATCGGCCTGGTTATGACGGATGCTCTGATGTTTTGATTGAGGGCGTCAGGTAGGTGACCAGCTGGACTGCGGGGGATCGCGGCCCCAGAGGTCAGGGAACTCCTCCATGACGACAAAGCCCATCGCCTGGGAGAAGGCTCGCGTTGCGGCGTAGCCGGCGTCCGGATGACGGGCGCTGAGGGATGGCGGAGCGGCACAGACCGCGGCAGCGCATCGGGGTGGAGCAGAAGTCCCGGAGGGGCGAGGTCGCTCAGCCTCCCTCACTCACCACAAGCTGCCCGTGACGCCGAAGCGTGGTGGGAGAAATAACGACCGAGGGATGCGGCAAGGAGTCAATGAGCTGATGGTCAATTCTGGCGACCACTGGCTCTACGATGGTCCGAGCGGAACTATCTCGCCTCTGTCGCCAACGGTAACCCGAACTGCCCAGGCTAAGGACTTTTCGTCAGTGTTCAGAATCCCAAGCCTCCGCGAACTGCCGCCGGAACTCCGCCTGCCGATTGTTGCCGCAATCACACTGCTCGCTGCGATCCTCGCCGTCGTGCTCATCCCGCACAACGCCGCAGCGGCCCACTCGACCGCGAGCCGGCGCGCAGCGAACACGACTGCGCAGCGCACCTCGACAAACGGCGGTACCGGGCTGGTAGGCACTGAACCGACGGCGACCGGCTCGCGATCCCCGACCACGACCACACAGGCCACGACCAAGACCACTGCGGCAACGACCAAGACCAGTGCCGCAACGACCAGGCTGCCGCTCGCCAAAGCGGTCGGACAGCTGATCATCGCTACCTATGCCGGAGCGACACCCCCCGAGAGCTTTCTGAGGGCTGTTCGTGAAGGCAAGATCGGTGCGGTGATCCTCATGGGCGTCAACACGACGGGTGGAGTGGCCGGGACGCGCAAAGCAACAAACGCGTTGCAGCGTGCCGCGCGCGCAGGCGGAAACCCAGGTCTCCTGATAATGACCGACCAGGAAGGCGGGCAGGTCAAACGACTGCCCAGCGCGCCGCCCTACTACCCCGCGTCCGGGATGGGCAACCCACATCTTGCCGCACAACAGGGACTTGCGACCGCAAAGGCCCTCAAGGCGGCCGGCATCAACGTTGATCTCGCACCCGTCGCGGACGTAAGCGTGATCGACGGTTTTATGACCCAGGAGCAGCGCACGTTTGGCAGCAGCGCGAGCGTCGTGGCCAGGGCCGCTTGTTCATTCGCTGAGGCCCTGGCCCGCAGCGGGGTCGCTTA
The DNA here is from genome assembly GCA_021810705.1 of Actinomycetes bacterium. GTDB lineage: Bacteria > Actinomycetota > Thermoleophilia > Solirubrobacterales > Solirubrobacteraceae > Palsa-465. The sequence continues at coordinate 490 of JAJZID010000227.1, read as the reverse complement.
CACGCTCAAGCACTTCCCCGGTCTCGGCGACGCGCAGACAACCACCGACAATGCACCAGTCAGCGTCCCGGAGTCAGCCGCCAGCATCTACGCCAACGACGCTGCCTACCGCAGGTGCGGCCACGGCAAGCTCGCGCTCGTCATGATCTCAAGCGCGAGCTACCCGAACCTGACAGGCGCCGCGCCCGCTGTACTTTCGCCCCTGCTCTACCGGAAGGTCATCAAGCAGGACCACATCAACGCTCTACTGATCAGCGACAGCTTCGAATCGGGGGCGATCGAGAGCCTGCAAACGCCAGCGCTTAAGGCACTCAATGCGGGCCTCGACATGGTCATGTACCCCGGCTACGAAAGCGTCGGCCTAAGCTCCTACGCAGCTTTGCTGAGTGACGCTGAGCGCGGGTTGCTCAGCAAAAAACGCGTCGATGCGGCAGCGAGCCGGGTGCTGGAACTCAAGCGAAACCTGGGCCTGACCAAGAAGTAGCCATTT
>JAJZID010000226.1 GCA_021810705.1 Actinomycetes bacterium | reverse complement strand
GTCTCGGCAACGAACGGAAACACAACGGCAAAGTCCATCCCAACCGCCACCCCCGTCGCCAGGCGGGCGATCGCCAGCACCGCGAAGTCCCCGGCCGCCGCGCCGGCCGCGGCGCTGAGCACGAACAGGATCACATCGGCGATCACGAGCCCACGCCGCCCCAGCCGGTCGGCCACGAGGCCCGTGACCAGCGATCCGACGAGCATGCCAACGAGCGTGGCGGTCCCCAGCGTCGCAACCACGGCACTGGTCAGGTGCCAACGGACCTCAAGCGGCGCGAACGCGACCGAGATGGCACCGAGGTCGTAGCTCCCGATCAGGATCCCGGCGCCGGCCAGCGCCGCCTGCAGACGCCAGTCACCGCCGCGTGAGCCGGCCGCGGGACGGGGCGTTGCGGCTGGCACATCGTCAGGCACACGGCTTAGGCTACCCTAACTCGACGCTCGCGCCGGCCGGCTCGAACTGCACCGGCCTGACCTCGGCCCACCCCTCCCTGATGCTGTCAAGCCAGCGCATGAGCGGCTCCCGTGGGCGGTCACGATCACACCAGATCAGAACCGTCGGCCCCGCCCCGGAGATCGTCGCCCCGAGCGCCCCGAACTCGCTCGCACGCTGCGCCACGGCCGCCGAGCGCGGGTAGAGGTGAGCACGATGGGGCTGGTGCAGGCGGTCGCCGAGTCCGTCTGCGATGAGCTGCAGGTCACCGGCCACGAGGCCTGCGCTGAGCTTGGCGATCTGCGCGAGGTTGTAGACCGCGTCGGCCAGCGGCACCGCTGCCGGCAGAGCCTGGCGCGCGGCCGCGGTGCGCACCGGCCGCTGCGGTATCACGAGCACAGCCTCGAGCGCAGTCGGCAGCTCCAGCCTGACGGCTCGGGGCCCTTCGCAGATCACCAACCCACCGAGCAGCGATGCGGCGACGTTGTCGGGGTGGCCCTCCATCTCGGTCGCCAGTGCGAGGATGTCGGCGCCGCCGCCGGCCAGCCGGTCGGCGGCCAGCAGCCCAGCCACGACACCGGCCGCGCTCGAGCCCAGACCGCCGCTCAACGGGATCGTGGAGCGCACGTGGAACTCGAAGCGGTCGGCCGGCAGCAGGCGCTCGAAGGCGCGCACGATCAGGTTCTCGCGGTCGCGGCGCAGGTGCATGTCGGTCAAAAACGCGAACGCGCCGGTCTCGCGAACCTCGACGGTCAGGTGCAGCGCAAGTGCGGCCGCCAGCACGTCGAACCCCGGGCCGAGGTTGGCCGAGGAGCCCGGCACGCGCACGCGCACCGACCTCAACTCAGGCCCTGCCCCACGATCACGCGCTCGATCATCTCGAGCTCGGGCGCGCACGGGATGACGCCACCCACATTCGCGAGCGCGGTGTCGGGGTCCTTCAGACCGTGACCGGTCAGGACGCACACGACACGCTGCGCGCCACCTGCGCCGTGCGCGAGCAGACCCGCCACCGACGCCGCCGACGCCGGTTCGCAGAACACCCCTTCATGGCGGGCCAGGAAACGGTAGGCGTCGAGGATCTGCTCGTCGCTGACGGCATCGACGCCGCCGCGCGAGGAGGTCATGGCATCCATCGCCTGCTCCCAGCGAGCCGGGTTGCCGATCCGGATCGCGCTGGCGACGGTCTCAGGCGCCGCCACCGGCGAGCCGTGCACGAGCGGCGCCGCACCCGCCGCCTGGAAGCCGAACATCCGGGGGCTCAGCCCGACCTCGCGGAAGCCACGCCAGTAGGCGGTGATGTTGCCGGCGTTGCCCACGGGGATGCAGAGCGCGTCGAGCTCCCCGAGCGCCTCGGCGATCTCGTAGGCGGCGGTCTTCTGGCCCTCGATGCGGAAGTCGTTGACTGAGTTCACGAGCGCGATCGGGTGTCGCGCCGCGACCTTGCGCACCAGCTCCAGGGCACGGTCGAAGTTGCCCTCAAGCGCCACCACCTGGGCGCCGTGCATGAGCGCCTGCGCGAGCTTGCCCATCGCGATCTTGCCCTCAGGCACGATCACCACGCCACGGATGCCGGCCCGCGCCGCGTAGGCGGCGAGCGCCGCCGCGGTGTTGCCGGTGGAGGCGCAGATGACCGCGCGGGCGCCGTCGCGCACCGCGGCCGACACCGCGCAGGTCATGCCGCGGTCCTTGAAGCTGCCTGTGGGGTTGGCGCCCTCGAGCTTGAGCCAGACCTCGGCGCCGACGCGTTCAGACAGTCGTGGCGCCTGCACCAACGGCGTCGCGCCCTCGTCCAGCGTGATGATCGGATCACCCGGCTCAAACGGCAGGCGGTCCATGTAGCGCTCGATCAGACCGGGCATCGGTTCGAGGATGGCAGACAAGGCGCGTGGCCAGCGGGCCACGCGCCCGTGTGGCCCTGAATCCTCAGAACGCCTCCTCGATGACTCGGATGAAACGCGGCGGGGCGCGCAGCGCGTCCAGGCCGGTGATCTCATCGGTGGCCGCCAGGAAACGCGACTCGAGCACGTTGTGGGTCACCATCACCAACCTCGCCTGCTCGCTCAGCCCGCGCTGGAAGACCGACTTCACGGACACGCCGTGGGCGGCCAGCACCTGTGCGACGGTCGCGAGCACACCCGGCTCGTCAGCGACCTCCAGGTGCAGGTAGAAGGCCGAGCTGATGTCCTGCACGATCGGGAGCGTGACCATCGCCTCAGGCGGGCTGGCGGGCGGGATCATCGCGCTGACCACGTCGCCCAGGACCGCGGTGGCGGTCTGTGGACCGCCGGCGCCGGGGCCTGACATGGTGATCTCGGTGATCTCCGGCGACTCGACGGTCACGGCGTTGAACGGGCCGGCGACGGAGGCCAGCGGGTGGCCAGGGTAGAGGAAGGCGGGATGGACGCGCACCGATAGCGCCTCGCCGATCCGCTCGGCGGTCCCGACCAGCTTGAGGCCGAGGCCGAACTCGTGCGCGTACTGCATGTCGTCGGGTGTGATCTGGCGGATGCCCTCGTAGCGGACCTGGTCGAGGTGCACCGGCGCGCCGAAGGCCAGGCGGGCGAGGATCGCCATCTTGGCGGCGGCGTCGCGGCCGTCGACGTCGTCGGAGGGGTCAGCCTCGGCATAGCCGAGCTGCTGTGCCTCGGCGAGCGCCTGGGCAAACGTGATCCCCCGAGCCGCCATCTCACTGAGGATGAAGTTGGTGGTGCCGTTGACGATGCCATGCACACGGTCGATGCGGGCGCCCGCGAGCGACTCCTGCAGCACGCGGATGACCGGCACCACACCGGCGACCGCGCCCTCGAAGCGCAGCTGCACGCTGGCCGCTCCGGCGGCCTCGAAGAGCTCGTCGCCGTGCTGTGAGAGCAGCTGCTTGTTGGCGGTGACCACGTGGCGCCCGGCGCGCATCGCCTCGAGCACGTAGGTCTTGGCCGGCTCGATGCCGCCGATCAGCTCGACGATCAGCTCGGAGTGGTCGAGGATCTCGGCAAAGTCGCCGCTCGTGCGGGAGAGCACGCCGCTGACCTCCGGGCGCAGCCCCGTGATGCGCTGGATGCGGTCTGAGTGCTCGGCGACCAGCGCCGTGAACGCGCTGCCGACCGTGCCGCGGCCCAGGACCCCGATCCGGAAGCTCGGCGGCTGGGTCTCAGACATCGCGGCTCATCAGGTCGGCGTAGGTCTCGCGGCGCACCACCAGTCGCGCGTCGCCGCCCGCACAGAAGATCACCGGCGGGCGCGGCACGCCGTTGTAGTTGTTGGCCATCGCATGGCCGTAGGCGCCGGTTGCCGGGGTCACGACCAGGTCACCTGGCCGTGGGTCGGGCAGGCGCACGTCACGGACGATCACGTCGCCCGACTCGCAGTGCTTGCCGGCCACGTGGCAGAGCTCACCATCGCCGGTGCTCTGCATCCGGTTGGCGAGCGCCGCCTCGTAGCGAGCGCCGTAGAGCATCGGGCGCAGGTTGTCGGACATGCCGCCGTCAACCGCCACCCAGGTCGAGATGTTGCGCTTCACAGTCTGCACCGTATAGAGCGTCACGGTCGAGTTGGCCACCAGCGAGCGGCCCGGCTCGACCAGGAGCCGGGGGGTTCCCGGCAGCGTCACCCGAGCGGCGTCTATCAGCGCACCCAGATAGGCGCTGACCGATGGCGACTGCTGGCTGTCGATGTAGGCCACCCCCAGTCCGCCGCCGAGGTTGTAGACGTCAAACGCGCCGAGCGTCGCCAGCGCCGCGACGGCCCTGGTGAACGGCTCGAGCTCGAGCAG
>JAJZID010000225.1 GCA_021810705.1 Actinomycetes bacterium | reverse complement strand
GGCTCGGGTTCGAGCATGTCGCCGCCGGGCCGCTGGTGCGCTCGAGCTACCACGCCGACCAGCACGTCCCCCAGAGCCAGCCGGGCGTCGGGCCGCTCGCCGCGGCCGCGGCGAGCTGAGGCTGGGCAGTCGATGCCGAGGGTGCGCCAGTGAGACCGTCCCGCGGCAGGATCATCTTCGCCCTGGCGCTGGCGGCCACGGTTGCGCTGGTGCTGGCACCCGCGGCGCTGGCCTCTGCGGGCGGTGGCTCGGCCGGCTTCAGTGGCGGTGACGGCGGTGGCGGTGGCGGTGGCGGGGCGAACGTCTTTGTCGTCTTTTTGATCTTCCGCGTGATCATCGACCTGGCGATCGCCACGCACGGCGTCGCGCTGATCTTCATCGCCGCGGCGGTGGCGATCTGGTGGGTCTGGAAGCGTGGCATGCCGAGCTTCGTGACCTTCTGGGCCGCGCGCCAGCGCCAGGGCCGCGCGCACCGGCGCGAGAGCCGCCGGCGTGAGCGCCGCGTCGAGCTGGCAGCCGCCGAGGCTGAGGATGAGAACCCGATCTTCGGGCCCGCGGCGGTGCGCGAAGCCGCCGCGCGGCTGTTCACGGACATCCAGCGGGCCTGGTCTGCGGATGACCGCATCGCCCTGCGCGGCCTGATCACACCCGGGCTGCTGGTCGAGTGGGAGCGGCGACTTGATGACTTCGAGCGCCGCGGCTGGCGCAACAACGTCGAGCCGGTCGGCGAGCCGAAGGTCCAGTACGTCGGGCTTCTGCGGCGTGAGCGCGGCCAGCAGGATGTGGACCGCGTGGTGGTCAGGATCGAGGCGAAGCTGCGCGACTACGTGACAGACCGTGGCGGCCGGCACATCAAGCGCGACGGTGCGGTGACCGAGTCGGTGCGCATGCGCGAATACTGGACGCTCGAGCGCCGCGGCGAGCACTGGGTGCTCGCCTCAATCGAGTCGGGCGCCGAGGGCGAGCACGCGCTCAAGGACCGGATCGTGCAGACCCACTGGGCTGACGAGCAAGAGCTGCGCGACGAGGCGCTGGTCGAGGGCGCCGTCACGGAGGCCGCGCCCGCAGGCGTCAAGGTGGCCGAGCTTGCGGCCGTGCAGTTCAACGGCGACGCACACGCGGCGGCGATGGACCTGAGCCTCGCCGACGGGCGCTTCGCGCCCGACGTGCTCGAGGTCGCGGCACGCCACGCCGTGGACGCCTGGGCGCAGGCGGTCGACGGCTCAGACCAGGAGCTGCGCGCGCTCGCGACGGCCGAGGCGGTCAGAGAGCTGCTGCACCCCGGCGATCCGAGCGGCTCAACGCGCCTGGTCGTACGTGGCCCGCAGGTCACGCGCATCCGGATCGTCGCGCTCGAGGCCGCCGCGCAGCCGCCGACGATGACGCTCGACGTGGACCTGCGCGGGCGCCGCTACATCGAGGACCGTGACACCGCCAGGGTGCTCGCGGGTAGCGCGACGCGGCCGGTTGGCTTCACCGAGCGCTGGACGCTCGCGCTGTCAGGCGACGAGGCGCAGCCGTGGCGGATCGTCGCGGTCAAGACGCCCGAGCTGACCGCCGCGGCGCGCTAGCCAACACGCCCTGGTGGGTCAGCACGCCCTGGTGGTGGCGCCGCAGCGCCTGGCGCACGCCGCCGCCGATGAACTTTGTGAGCCCGACCACCAGATCTGGTGGTCGGGCTCACAAAGAACGTGAGGCGGGCGTGAACCTGGGTCGGGCGGGCGGGCCAGGCGATCAACTGCACCGTCGCGCTCAGTGCGCCGGCCAGTTTCTGGTCGAGCGTCGCCAGGCTTGCCTGGCGGCTTGCGGCCAGTGACGCGAGGTGGGCGTCGGTCACCCGGCGGTGGCAGGTGACGCGCTCGCTGACGGCCCTGGCGGCCGTGCCAGCAGCACCCCACCACGGGTGGCGATCGCGATCGTCTCCCCACGCCAGGCGACGTAGCGCGTGGCGCTCGCCCAGTGCTCACCGTGACCGCTCGCATACATGCTCGCCCAGGGCTCAACGCCGGTCGCGTGCGATGAGCGCAACAGCTCGTGCATCGCGCCGGCACGATCGGCCATCGCGCGCACGCGCAGCAGCGCGTCATGCGTGGCGATAGCCCGCGCGCCAGCGCGCTCAGCGACGCCAGGGACGAGTCACAGAAGGGCCAAGATCCGACGGGCGTGCGAGCAGCACGCCCCCACGGCTGCCGATCGCGATCGTATCCCCGCGCCAAGCGACGGCACGGTAGTTGGTCTCTCTTCGGCGCCCGCCGCAGCGGCCGCCTCGGGGATGACGGGACGCCTGGTGACCCCAAGGTAGCCGACGAGCAGCAGGCGAGTCAGCGGGATCATGCTGTTGGGGTCGGGACCGACCCCAACAGCAAGCCAAGGTCCTCAACCAGAATCCACTCGGCCAGGCAGAGCACAACGCCAAAGAGCAAGCCGACGTAGACGAGCACCGCCTGGCTGAAAGGTACGCCGCGCCGACGGCCGCCAACGCGACCACCACGAAGAAGTTGACGGCCCAGCCATGGACGGCGTCAAAGCTTACGAACGCGGACAGCCAGGAGGACATCAGACGCGGCTGCGGTGTCTGTGCCATCTGCTGGACCATCGACGTCAGAGCCCCAAGCGGCCTATAGGGGCCGGCGTGGCCATGTTGAAATTCCACCCGTCGACAAGCCGTCAGCCGCTCACCATGCCCACGGAAACGGCGGTAGCGCGCCATTTTTCGGCGTCTGCACCAGAAGCTCGACGGCGATGAGTTCTGCTTCGGCGGAGCTGTATAGCCGCGTCGGTCAGGTATCAGACAGGCGACCGCTGGTCCCAGCTGAGGGCGCAGCGCCACTCGCCGCAGACCTCGGTTGCGGTGGCTACGAGCCTTCGCTCGGGCGTCTGGCTGGAGGACGCCACGGCGTCCGTGGCCGCTTGCGGCGCCGGTGCCACCAGCCGGGATCCAGCGTTCTGCGCACTGCAGGGCTGACGGTCACGAGCTCCACCAAGCAAGCGGCCACGTAGTTCGCCGCGCTGACAGCGCCTGCGGTGAGCATGTGCGCCCCGAGCACCAAGAACAGAGCTTGCTGAATCACCAGAGCGAGCCATGCCAGCCGCGAACCCCCGACAACCCCGATAAGCAGCAACACAGACAGGATCGGCACGCCGACTAAGCGGGCACCAGTAGCCAATCCCAGAACCCACTGACCAACCTCTGCAGTTATAAGCACAGCCAGGATTGCGAACCGCTTCGCCGACATGTAGCCGGTCTCGCGCACTGGAAGTTCACGCAGCCTGAGCATCGGTGTCAGAACCCCCAGTCGTCGACACTGTCAGCCTGTCCGTCGAACCAAATCCGGAGTGCAGCGTCAAGATGCTGGTCGGAATAGCAAAAGCCTCTGTACCCGATGCCGAGTTCATCGTCCGCGATCGCGTGATCGACTGTGGCGTAGGAGCCGCTGAATGGGAACGCGTAATCGGCCCCATGGTAGTCCTTTGTGCTCTCCCAGCAGTAACCGGTGGCCGCGTACGTTGGATACGCCCAGCTTACAAGCGTGATGCCGCTGCCGTTGGTGCACCACCCGGTGGCCTCGGCTTGATCCCACCCCATCGTCACACCGAGAATTGAGCAGGTGGTCCTGGTGTACACGCCCCCATAACAGTGGGTTGAGTCAGAAGTGAGCCCGCCCAACGTCGGGGTATCCTGGGGCGTCGGCAGAGTCGTTGCGGCGACGGAGCCGGACTGTGTGGTTGCTGTGCCGAGCATCAGCAGCTGAGCGGCAAGCGCTGGATCGGTGCGAGCATCCACCAAGAGTTCACCTGCCAGGGCCGGATCGCTCTCGGCTTGGACGATCTCGGCGTCGTCAGCGGGGTTGAGCGCGAACAGTTGCGCGCGGACAGCGGTCTGAAGACCGGCGACCCCAGCATCCCGAGCCAGGAGTGCATTCACCGCGGCATCTTGCGCTGAGATCGCGGTCGTGCTCCCCAGTGCAGGTTGGGTGCCACCGCGGACGTCGCCACGGATCCGAGAGCCGGCACGACTGCAAGCGACGGGCATGACAGGGCGGTGGCGCTCACCGCGAGCAAAGGCCTGCGCCACACGAGCCGCACACTGTGAGTCGCCCACCATGCTCCCCTCCGGCAAGCCTGCATCAACGCCCTGAGCATCACCTATGACCTCCCGTTTGCCCGGTGGATAGTGCCGGTAACGTACCCCCACCCACCCCCAAGGGGAATGTCAACCCTTCCCTCACGCGAAGGTCGC
>JAJZID010000224.1 GCA_021810705.1 Actinomycetes bacterium | reverse complement strand
CCTCAACAAAACCGGGCTATCTCGACCCCACTACCGGAGATCTGAGGCTGCGTGGCGGCACGACGGTTTGCATTCCAGTTTTGCTCATCACCTCACCGTTTGGGACGGGCCGCGGCCTGAGGACCCGGAGGACGAGGCCCAGGTCTCCGAGGGCCGCGTAGACCCTGCCATCGGGGCTCGAGGCAAGCAGCCCTGGTCCGCCGCCGCCGCGGAAACCGTCGCCGAGGTAGAGCACACGGCCGGAGGCGCTGCGCTCGAGGAGCACCGGAAAGCTCGAGACGAACATGTCACCGGCGCGGTCAAAGGCGATCCCGGTTGGGTATCCGTCGACAAGTCTGCTCTCGGGTGCGTATCCCGGGTGTGTGGGGCCGGCTAAGTGCTTTGGCTCAGAAGTTCGCCGACGTATTTGGTCAGGCGGCTTGAGCCGCGGGTAGCTCGAGCCGGTTGGTGAGGCGATCGAGGTCGGCGCGCGTGAACTTCCATTCGAACGGGGTGGCGATCTGCTCGTAGCGGCGACCGAACGCGAGCAGTCGCTCTCGAGCGCGTCGAGGTCGGGAAAGTCGTTGGGTGTCAGCACCTTGCGCTGGACAGTCGAGAAGTAGATCTCGGCTTGGTTGAGCCAGCTGGCGTGCACCGGGGTGTGGACGAGGATCAGGTTCTTGTATCGACCTTGCAGGCGCTTGATCGACGCTTGGCCGCGGTGCGCTGAGCCGTTGTCGACGGGCAGGGCATATTACGCAGGCGACCGGCAGCTTTTTGGATTCGCTGGTGGTCACACATCCGTTTCATCCGCTGCGTGGCGAGCGTTTGCGGGTGTTGTTCGTGCGGCGTCAGGGCGCGAGTTGGCTGTATGTGTGCGAGGGCGGGCCGCGCGGCACGATTGGGATTGCGGAGGTGGCGAGTGATCGTGGCCCGGAGCCGGGTGAGCGGCCGCTGAGCTTCGAGGCGCTGGCTGCGGTGGCCGTGCTGGTCAGCGAGTTGAGTGCCGGGCGGGGGGTGGCGCGATGATCTCGGCGAGCGTGAGCGGTCGCTGGGTGCCGGCGCAGGCGCGTGAGCTGGCCGCTCGGTTGTCGGCGTTCTTTGACCGTGATGTGGAGATCGTCAAGCGCCTCAACGATGCTCACCGTCGTCTGCGTTGCGCGAACGAGCGTCTGCGGGCGGGCGTTTCAGGAGACGCGATCGGCCTGATCGACGACGGGGGGATTGACTGGGCGATCCATGACGGTTTGTGCGCGTATCAGTCGGCGAGCGAGGAGCGTCGCCAGCTCGCATTCGAGGTTGGTGAGCTCTCGCAGCAGCTGACCGGCGTGCTGTGCGCTGCGGGGTGGAGCGCTGAGGAGGCGCGGGCCGTCAACGTGCACGAGTTGGCCGGGGCGGCGATCTGATGAGGTGCGGCGATGAAGGACTCGTGTGCTTGTCGTTGAATCACAGTGACCATGGGACAGGTACAGGAGACGAGCAGCACCGGGCTCTCACAGCTCTCAGAGCGCCAGTTGTATGCGATGCGCGAGCGGCTGGCGGCTGGTGTGCACGACCCGGCGGTGACGTTGCGCGGTGCGCTTCACCAGAACATGCGGCGGTGCTCGAGTGTCAGCTGCCGCTGCCGGTCAGGCGATCTGCACGGCCCGTACTCGTATTTGTCGGTGTACGGGCAGGGACGCAGCCGGACGCTGTATGTGCCCCGGGCGCTGGCGGAGATCGCTTCGGAGCATGTGGAGGCGACACGGCGGGGCGAGGCACTGATGGTAGAGATCTCCAAAGTCAACCTCGAGTTGCTGAGGCGCAGGGTGCTGCGGTGATCGGTGGTGGCGGTGATCGGTGCCGAGACGGCTTGGGCGGTGGCGAACATGCTCGGCTCGGCGGTGGGGGCGCAGATCGATGATCGGCTCGGCGCAGAAGATCACAAGCTCGCACCTGCAACGGCTGGCGCTGATCTACCTGCGCCAGTCCTCGCTGCGGCAGGTGCGCGAGAACTTCCGCTCGACCGAGCGGCAGTACTCGCTGGCTGAGGACGCGGTCAAGCTCGGCTGGCCGGCGGCGCAGGTCGTGACCGTCGACGCGGATCTCGGCATCTCGGGCCGATTCTCAGACAGCCAGGCACGCGGGGCGTTCAAGGAGTTGGTCGCGCGTGTGTGCCTGGGCGAGGTCGGCGCGATCTTCGGCCTGGAGGTCTCGCGGCTGGCGCGCTCCAGCGCGGAGATCCAGCGGCTGCTTGAGTACTGCGGGCTGACCGACACGCTGGTGATCGACACCGACGGGATCTATGACCTGCGCGACTTCAACGACCAGCTGATCCTGGGTGTCAAGAGCCAGCTCGCGCAGGCCGAGCTGCATGTGATGGCCGTGCGGCTACAGGGCGCCAAGCGCCACGCCGCCGAGCGCGGCGAGCTGCGGCTGCCGCTGCCGGCTGGCTACCTCTACGACCACGAGGGCCAGGTGATCATCGACCCCGACCAAGAGGTCCAGGCAGCGATCACGGACGTGTTCAGAGCGTTTGCGCAGGCCGGCTCGGCGTACGGCACGCTCGGTGTGTTCACCGGCCGGCGGTTCCCCAGCCGCGCCCATGATGGCGGCTGGGGAGGCGAGCTTCGATGGGGCAGGCTCACACTCTCGCGGCTGGCGGCGATCCTTCACAACGCGTGCTACGCCGGGGCGTATGTGTCCGGCCGCTACCGCTCCCACCGCGTCGTTTCATCAGACGGGACGATCACCACCAAGCAGATTGAGCTGCCGCGCGCCGAGTGGGCGGTGCTGATCAAAGATCACCATCCGGCATACATCTCCTGGGAGCAGTTCCTTGACAACGAGCGGCGACTGGCCGCCAACCACACCCGCAGTGGCCAACGACCCGTCCGCGAGGGTTCCGCGCTCTGCCAGGGAATCGTGCGCTGCGGCGCGTGCGGGTGCGGGATGTGCACCCAGTACCGGCCGTGGGGCCCCTACTACAGTTGTCGCTCGCGCAGCGAACACGCCGCCACCCCCGCCTGTCGCCTGGTCGCGGCCGCCGCGGTCGACGAGCTCGTCGCCCGGCGGCTGCTGCACGCGCTCGCCCCTGAGGAGATCAAGCTGGCGCTCGCCGCCGCCGACGAGCTGCAGGACCGCCGCGCACGCTCTGACCGTGCGCTCCAACTGCGGGTCGAGCGCGCCCGCTACGAGGCCGTCCGCGCCGAGCGCGCGTTCCACGCCTGCGAGCCTGACAACCGCCTCGTCGCGCGCAGCCTCGAGAACCGCTGGGAGGCGAAGCTCACAGAGCTCAAGGACGCCGAGGCCGAACTCGCCGAGCACGTTGTGCCCAGCAGCGAGCCCTCACGCGAGCAGATCGAGGCGCTCGCGCACGACCTGCCCGCACTATGGGCCGCGAAGACCACCGCACAGCGCGACCGCAAACGGCTCCTGCGCTCCCTGATCGCAGACGTGACGCTCACCAGCGACCCGCATCAAGACACGGTGCGTGTCGGTATCCGCTGGCAATCGGGCGCCGCCGAGGAGCACACGATCCAACGGACGCCAAGCGTCATCAAGCGAACCCCGCCCGAAGCGCTCGAGTTGCTCAGACGCCTCGGCCCAGACCACAGCAACACTGAGATCGCCGCCGAGCTCAACACTGCCGGCCTGCGAACCGGAACCGGCCGTCCGTTCGACGCGACCGCCGTCAGCCAGCTGCGCTCAGACCACGGCATCGCCCCCCAGCCGCTGGTCCGCGACGGCGAACTGACAGTCAGCCAAGCCGCCGGGCGTCTCGGGGTCTCACGCGGCACGGTGTACTACTGGATCCGCCACGACCAGCTCGCCGCCCACCGCCGCCACGGCCAGCGCCTGTGCATCCCGTTCGGTCCGACGGTCGAGCAACAATGCCGCGAGCGGATCGCGACCTCCGCCCATCTCAAGCTCGATCTCATCAACCAAACCAAAATCACAACGACCGAAGGAGTAGTTTGATGGCACCGTCTCGACGATCACGAACACGCGTCGGGCCTTGTTGTACGGCTCGACGCTCATGAACTGCTCGACCAGCTTGTCGAACGGGACGATCCCGTCCTTCTCGTCGCAACGATCGAATAGCTTCGCGCGGCGCACGTCCCACGCCGCGAAGTAGCACAGAGCCCCGCACCGTTCGTACTCGTGCTCGACGCGCTGCCCGCGCTTGGCACCGGGTTTGGCGGGCAGCGTCGCATGCTTGCGCGCCCGGGCTTGGATCGAGGGCTTCTCATCGCAGCAGACCACGTAGTCGCCGGGATGTAACAAG
>JAJZID010000223.1 GCA_021810705.1 Actinomycetes bacterium | reverse complement strand
AGTCCGCGGCGCGCGCGCTCGCGCACCGCCGGATCCGGCCCCGACTCCCAGGCCCGCAGCGCGTCGAACGGGGTGCGGTCGGCCTCGGGCGGGAAGCTGTGGCGCTGCTCGCTCATCACCTGACCTCCGTCTGCGGCGTTTCGGTGGCGAGCAGCGCGGCACACCGCTGGCGCGCCCGGGCCAGCCGCGAGCGCACCGTGCCAACCGGCACCTCGAGCGCCTGGGCCACCTCTTCGTAGCTCAGTCCGCCGAGCGCGTAGAGCAGCAGCGTGTCGCGGTCGGGCGCCTTCAGCGTGGCGAGCGCCGCGGCGACACGGGCGGAGTCGCGCTGCGCGTCGGCACGGTCGACCGCGGCGTCATACTCGTCGGCGGCGGGCTCCCGGCGCCCGCCGCTGCGTGCATGGGCGCGCAGGCTGCGCAGTTCGCTGCGGCGCCGGCGAGCCAACAGGCGCGAGGCGATCCCGTACAGCCATGGCCGCGCGCTCTCGAACTCCGGCCGGTAACGGCCACGCAGATCAAACGCCGTCATGAACACCTCTGCGGCGAGCTCTTCCGCCGCCGTCGGATGCCGGCGGCGGAGGTAGCGGTGAATCTCGTCAAAGTGACGCTCAAAGATCAACGTGAACTCCTGCGGCCGCTCGAGCGAAGCTGCGATCACGGCCGCGTCGTCCGGGCCGGCGCTCACGTGCGTGGATAGGCCGTCACGGTGTGACGCCGGCCGGCGTCTGTGTAGGTGAGGTGCGCCCTGGTGAAAACCTCCCCGGCGGGGGTGGGCGCGACGCCGGAGAGCACGACGGTGGTGTGTCTGAAGGTTTGCATCCGCGACCGCACGCAGCTTGGTTTACAGAGGTTGATCTGAAGCTCGGTGATACCGCGTGCGACTCGCCGCGTCCAGCCGGGCCGCCAGTTTGCATCGATCACGAGGTTCGCGTCGACGCAGGCGAGCACGACCACATCGGCGGCGCGCGTGAGGCCGTGGCCGGTACAGGAGAGCAGCCGCGTCTTGGTGGTGTCTCGCCGCGCCGCGGCGGCTGACGGAACGGCCAGGGCGCTTGCGGCGGCCACGGCGGCGATCAGGATCGCCGCCAGGAGGGCGACCAGGGTGGCGTGGGGCATCGGTGGGCGCGACATGAGATCTCTGTGGTGGCTGCGCGGGTTGGCTTGTCAGCCGTATATGCCCGCTCGCGCGGTCGCGGTTCGCGGCCGGGACGACGCCCGGCCGGGACAGCGCCGGACCGCGGGCAACCGCCCCTGGGCCCCATTCCTCACTCTCCCCTCGACATTTGTGCATTTCGCGCGCTCACAGCGCCCGAAATGCACAAAACTCACCCACGCGCTGTGGTTTGGGGGCCAGCGGCGGTTGCGCGCATGCCGGCGGGCGGGTTTGCGAGCACTTGGCGCAGCCGGCCCGAGGCGAGCGCAATCCAGGCCGGGGGGAGATGATCTACGCTCTGGCACGCTTCTGATGGCTGACACCCAGCACAGACCGCAGCGGTCACGGCCACGCCGGCGTGGTGGCAGCACCGCCGGGCGGGCCCACACCCAGCAGCTGGTGAGAGACCGGCTGATCGAGTCGCGACTCACACCCAACGCGATCTCACTGACCGGCTTCGCGCTCAACCTGGCGGCCGCCGCACTGGTCTTCGAGCGGCTCTTCCTGCTGGCCGGCCTGGCGTTCATCGTCGGCTCGGTCATGGACACGCTCGACGGTCGCTACAGCCGCATGTCCGGCAAGGGCACCCAGTTCGGGGCGTTTCTGGACTCGACCCTGGACCGGTTGGAGGAGGGGATTGTGCTGACGGCCGTCGGCGCCTACTTCGCCTCACGCCACGACCAGCTCGCCGTCGCCGCCGTGGTGGCGGCGGTGCTGTTCTCGTTGATGGTCTCCTACACCCGCGCCCGCGCCGAGGCGCTCGGCGTGGAGTGCAAGGTCGGCCTGGCTACCCGCCCGGTGCGGGTCGTGATCCTCTCGATCGGGCTGGTGCTCGCCCACGGTGCGGGCGTGGTGCACGTCGCGCTGCTCGCACCCGCCGTCTACGCGCTGGCGGCGCTCAGCCTCTTCACCGTCTGCCAACGCATCTGGCACGTGCGCGGCGAGCTGCGCCGGCCCGGCGGCGGCACCCGGTAGGCGGAAGTGCCGACGCCTGAGCCCAGCGGCGGCTCCTTGGGGCGCGGCGCGCGGGCTCGGATCCTGGCGGCGGCGCAGACCTGTTTCAGCCGCCAGGGCATGGTCGCCACCAGCGTCAACGATCTGCGTGCGCAGGCACGGGTCTCCAAACGCACGCTCTACGAGCACTTCGCCTCCAAGGACGAGCTGCTCATCGCCTACCTCGGCGAGCGTGGCCTGTCGGCCGCAGAGACGGTGCTCGACCGCGAGCAGCTGACACCCCGGGCGCGGCTGCTGGAGCTGTTCACGGCACTCGGCGCCGCCGAGCACGCCCGCCCCGATCCCGTCCTGGCGGCCGCGATCGAGTTCCCGGACCGCGCTCACGCGGTACACCGGGCCGCGACCCACCAGTCAGAGCGCCTGCTCGGGCGCCTGCGCGCGCTGGCCGAGGCGGCCGGCGCCGCCGACCCAGACCAGACCGCGCGCCAGCTGGCGCTGGTCTACGCCGGCGCCGCCGCCCGCTTGCTGGTCGATGACGCCGAGGCCGTGATCGGCGACGCCCACCGCCTGGCGGCGTCGATCCTGCGTGCGGCCATCGATCAATCGGGTACCGACCGGTCTACATAGACTCGGCTCGGGCCGCAGCAGCGCTCACGCAGGGTACCGAACGGTGTACTATGGGCCCCGCAACCACTTCTCAAAAGGACACCGCCGCAGTGAGCACCGAACAGACGCATACCAACGGCTCCGCCGCCATCGCCTCCCGCCACCAGCACGAGAAGGTGCGTGTGGCGATCATCGGGGTCGGCAACTGCGCGAGCTCCTTCGTGCAGGGCGTGCACTACTACCGCAACGCCGACGCAAGCCAGCCGGTCCCGGGCCTGATGCACGTCGATCTGGGCGGTTACCACGTCCGCGACATCGAGTTCACAGCCGCCTTCGACATCGACGTCGAGAAGGTCGGAAAGGACCTCTCGGAGGCGATCTTCTCCGGCCAGAACAACACCCTGAAGTTCGACGATGAAGTTCCGCACCTGGGCGTACCGGTCCATCGCGGGATGACACACGACGGCCTGGGCAAATACCTCAAGGAGAAGATCGTCAAGGCCCCCGGCCCGACCGCCGACATCGTGCGCATCCTGAAGGAGACCCGGACAGACGTGGTCGTCTCCTACCTACCCGTCGGCTCAGAGCAGGCGACCAAGTGGTACGTCGAGCAGGTGCTGGACGCCGGCTGCGGCTTCGTCAACTGCATCCCGGTGTTCATCGCCGGCGAGGACTACTGGAACGAGCGCTTCATCAACGCCGGCCTGCCGATCATCGGCGACGACATCAAGTCGCAGGTGGGCGCGACGATCGTGCATCGCGCGCTCGCGCGGCTCTTCCACGACCGCGGCGTCAAGCTGCTGCGCACCAGCCAGCTGAACGTCGGCGGCAACATGGACTTCTACAACATGCTCGAGCGCGAGCGGCTCGAGTCAAAGAAGGTCTCAAAGACCCAGGCCGTGACCTCGATCATGGGTCACGTGCTGCCCAAGGACGACGTCTACATCGGCCCCTCTGACTACGTGCCATGGCTGACCGACCGCAAGTGGGCCCACATCCGCCTGGAGGGCCAGGCCTTTGGCGACGTGCCACTGGCGCTCGAGACCAAGCTCGAGGTCTGGGACTCACCCAACTCAGCGGGCATCGTGATCGACGCGGTCCGCTGCGTGAAGCTCGCGCTCAACAACGGCATCGCCGGCCAGCTGGATGGCCCCAGCTCATACCTGATGAAGTCCCCCAAGAACCAGCGTCCCGACGACGAGGCGCGTGAGGCGACGGAGGAGTTCATCGCCCGCTACGCGCGCGTGCAGGCTGTCAAAGAGGATCCGGCGAAGCTCGCGGTCGCTTAGGCCCGCGGACCGACCGATGGACGCGTCGGCGACAGGGTCGCCGACGGCGAGCCTCAGACACCGACCAAACGTACCAAAGCGTCTGAGTGGTTAGTCCGATTCGGATGAAGCACAGGCTGTATCGTCTGTCAACCTCAGGGCGGCGAACGCCGCCCGAGGAGAGGTTTCGGCGGATGCGGCCAACGTCGTGTCCGGCTTATCTGGGATATCGCGGAGGTAGGTGCAATGGAAAGTAAGCGCGGCCGGT
>JAJZID010000222.1 GCA_021810705.1 Actinomycetes bacterium | reverse complement strand
CGCCGGCGCCGAGCGCGAACGCCCCGGCGCCCGTGTAGAACGGCGGCGGCAGCGGGTTGGTTGCGCACGACGCCGCCGGGGCGGCGCTGATCTGGCAGCGGATCAGACCGGTGTTGTCGGCGGCGTAGAGGGCCCCGTCGGGGCCCAGCGTCAGATCCTGACCGTAGTTGCCCAGGCGCGCCACCGGGTTCAGGCCCGGGCTCTGCGAGTTGGGCGCGCCGACCGCATAGAGCACGTTGCCCGGCCCCTGGTCGTTGTCGAGGATCCAGTCATAGCCATCGGCGTCGACGCTCGCGTACAGCAGCGGGCCATTGACCCCCGTGGCCATGCCGGAGGCGATCGATCGCTGCTGGCCGCTGGGCGTGATCGAGATCACCTGCTGGTTGCGGCCGCTGACGACGAACCATTCGGCGTCTGAGCCGTTTGGCGCCGGGACGATCGCCGGCTCGGTGAAGCTGCCGACCCCAGCGGCTGCGGGCGCGAGCGCGAAGTTGACCGCGTAGCCTGTGACTGCGACCTTCGCCTGCGCAAGTGCCGGCAAGCCGAGCGCACACACGCCGGCTAGAGCCGCAGCGCCAGCGATCCGGATGGCGGTCGACCGCAACTTCAACCGGACACCGTCTGTTCGCTCTATCAGCCGCGTCATCCTTGTTCTCAGAGAGATTGACAGCCAGCGGTTGACCGGCAGCGCAGCACAACGCGATCCCAACCTTTGCTTCACCACACGCACAGAAAATCCCGCCACGAGAGCTGCAACCCGGCAAGACAGACGATGTTGCGCCTCGCCATGGCCGCCGCGACGCTGCTGCTCGCCGGCCTGACCGCAACCGCCGCGGGCGCCCGTGAGCGACACCTCGCGGCGCCGACGTCCCGCGTCAGCGTCAGCGGCGCCGTGCTCATGCCGGTGCCGCAGTCCTTCATGGGCCTGTCGATGAACGTCGAGGAGATGGAGGACTTCACCTATCAGTCGGCGTTCACGCAGTTCATCAAGCTGATCGAGCCAAACGGCGACGGGCCCTTCATGCTGCGCCTCGGAGGCACGTTCGCCGACGCGGCCTACTGGAACGGCGAGACCTCGCAGATCCTGCCCCAGTATCTGGCCCCGGTCGGCGACCAGGTCAATCTCGGCTACCCGTGGCTGCGCTCGCTCGCAAGCACCGCCGCGGCAACCGGCAGCGATGTGATCATCAACGTAAACGCCGCCGACCACGACCCGCAGATGGCGCTCAACTTCATCGAGGCGGCCGAGCACGTGCTGGCGCCGGGAACGCTCAGCGCGGTTGCGATCGGCAACGAGCCGAACCTCTATCCGCTCGGCTACGACGGCATCACCGCGGCCAACGCGACCTGGGTCAAGCGCTTCAGCCCGAGCCGCTACGACACGCTGTTCGCCCTTTACGCGAACCTTCTGCACCGACACCTGCCGTCGCTGACGCTGGCCGGACCGGAGCTGTCTGACCCGAGCGCACCCTGGCTCTCATCGCTGCTCTCCCAGGACGCCGGCCAGGTCGGCCTGGCGACCGAGCACTACTACGCCTACAACGCGTGCGTCCAGGCCGGGTCAGCAAACTACCCGGGGCTGCGCAAGTACTTCCAGGCCACCAACATCGCCCGCGCCACGGCGGCGCTTGCTCCGGCGATCGCAGCGGCCCATGCCGCCGGCGTTCCCTACCGGCTGACCGAGCTGGGCAGCTCCACCTGCGAGGGCCTACCCGCGGTCACCGACACGTTCGCCACAAGCCTCTGGGGCCTTGACCAGATCTACGAGCTGCTGGCGGCGGGCGTCAACGGCATCAACTTTCATCTGCGGGCGGCGGAGCCGAACTCGGCGATTGAGACGGCGGCCGGCAGCGGCCTGATCGCCGAGCCGCTGCTCTACGGGATCGCCGCCTTCTCGAGCACGCTCGGCCCGGACGCGACGCTTGCGCAGGTCAGCGGCGTGCTGCCGGCCAACGTCAAGGTCTGGGCGGTGCACTCCACAAACGGCTACAGCCTGGCGCTGATCAACGACACGACCGAGCGCGAGCGGGTCGACGTGACGCTGCCCACAGACACACCTCTTGACGTCAGGGCGCTGGTCGCGCCAACACCCTGGTCGCAGTCGGCCAGCTTCGGTGGGCAGACGATCTCCAGTTCAGGAACCTGGCAGGGCACCGCGCACGTGCAGACGGTGACGCCCGTCACGGGCAGCTACTGGTTCACG
Source organism: Actinomycetes bacterium (assembly GCA_021810705.1). GTDB lineage: Bacteria > Actinomycetota > Thermoleophilia > Solirubrobacterales > Solirubrobacteraceae > Palsa-465. The sequence goes on along the minus strand of JAJZID010000222.1, from coordinate 2,097 downwards.
ATCCCACCCGACAGCGCCCTGGTGGCCACGCCCACAAGCCAGCCCTGAGCCGCTCCGCCCGGCCGGCTCGGCGTGCAATTCGCCGTGCACGCATACAGGCTGCCCTTTAGCCAACCGTTGAGAGTGACTGCCGGCAAGCCGGCCAAGCACCCAACCACACAGCTCAGCGGCCCACATGTTCGCGGTTCGGGCACGGGTACCAGCGCGCTGCCATCAGCCGCTGGTGCCGTGTGACGTGGCCGTGGGGCACCGCGGGTTGGACAGCAGAAATGGAGTGGCCTGAATGTCATTGTTCACAAGGCTCAGACAGCTGATGCGCGGCAGGCTCGTGCCTGCGACCGTGGTGTCAAGCGTGGTGGCGTCGGCGCTTGCCGTGCTCACGCTGTCCGGTTCGCTGTCCGGGTTCGCAGCGAGCATCACCAACAGCACAAACACGGCTGGGACCGGCACGCTGGTGATGCAGGAGTCAAACGCCACCGGCACGGTCACCTGCACCTCTGACAGCGGCGGTGTCTCCACCAACACGGCGACCTGCGCGGGCATCAACAAGTTCGGCGGCAGCACCACGATGGTGCCTGGCACGCCGATCGCCACCACCGTCGACATCTCAAACGTCGGCACGGTGCCGGCGAACACGTTCACGCTGGCTCCCGGCGGCTCCTGCACTCAGTCTGACAACGGCTCGGTGAACGGCGCCGCCACCGATCTGTGCTCGCAGATGACCGTCTCCATCACGGTGGGCACATCGACAACGCCGGTGTTCAGCGGCACGCTCGCGGCCCTGGCGGCGCTTTCGACACCGATCACGCTGCCGACCCCGGTTGCGGCGGGTGCGAAGGTCCCGGTCACCTTCACCGTGGAGCTGCCGTCGAGCGCCGGCAACAGCTACCAGGGGCTCCAGGCATCACTGCCCCTGACCTGGACGTTCGACAGCTAACAGCAGCATGGCGGTGACGACGATGGCGCCCGACAGCAGCCAGGCCGTCGTCGGGCGCCTGCGAACGATGGCTGTGGTGGTGCTCGCGGTGTTGCTTGCGGCGAGCACCACCGCGCTGGTCGTGTTCCTGCTCGGCGGCGGCAGGCTGTTTGTGATCGAGACCCCTTCGATGGCGACGGCGGCGCCGATCGGGTCGTTGGTGGTGACCATGCCCGTCGCCTGGGCGCGGTTGCATGTCGGCGAGATCATCACCTTTCACCCCCCGACCGACCCGGCGGAAACCTACACCCACCGGATCGTGCAAGTGACCGCGCACGGCATCCGCACGCGCGGCGACCTGAACGGCGCAACGGACGGGTGGGTGCTGCACGCGCACGACATCGTCGGGCGCGCGGCGCTGATCGTGCCAGGCGCCGGGTGGCTTGTGGAGATGCTGCCGTGGCTGGCGCTTGGTTGCGGGCTTGTCTGGTGGCTGACAGGATGGATCGCCAGCCGTGAGTGGCGGCTGGCCGCCCCCACCTGGGGGTCGCGGTGACGGCGCTGGCGACGCTGGACGCCTTCAGGCCGCTGGTCCGGGTGATCACGCTCGGCTACAGCACAAGCGCAGGTAACGAGCACGTCTGGCTGGTGAGTGAAGGCCTGCTGCCGATCAGTGTCCGCGCCTCCGGTGGCGCGCGGATGCTTTTGCGCTACGGGCAGAGCGGTGTGCTGCGCGTCGTGCCAAACCTTCCCCACCACGCGTTCCGGGTGGCTGAGCGGGTCACGCCGCCCGCCTGGGTCTGGGCACTGGTGCTGCTGGCCGCCTACGCCCCACTGCTATGGCGGGCGCTGCATCCCCCACGCCTTGTCGTCCTGCGGCCGGTGCTGGCGCGGGCATGAGCGCCAAACGACTGCTGTGGGGGCTGGCGGCAGCGCTGCTCGCGGCGATCTACGTCTTCACAGGGTCGTCGTTGAGCGGCTTCTCGGCCACCGTCACCAACACGGCGAACAGCGCTGGCACAGCGCCGTACTTCACCTGTGCGGCCGCCGCCGGCGAGAACGGCGCGCTGCCTGCGACAGACATCATCGAGGACTTCCACCTGAACGAGCCGTCCGGGTCCACAACCGCGATCGACTACTCCGGCAACAGCCGCAACGGCAACTACCAGGGGTCGATGACC
>JAJZID010000221.1 GCA_021810705.1 Actinomycetes bacterium | reverse complement strand
GCAGCGACGCTCGATACTGGTGGAGGACTGCCCGAACGATGCGCGCATCGACCAGCAGATGCGCGCGCTGGTCGGCGACACCTCACTGATCTGCGTGCCGCTGCTGCGCGGCAGCGAAGCGGTCGGGACGCTCAACGTGATGCGCTCAGATCCGGCGCAGCCGCTTGACGACAGCGATCTCGCAACTCTGGAGATGCTCTCAGTCGTCCTCACCTCGGCCGTGGCCCGCGCCAGCGAGTCCGAGGCACGACGCGCGCAGGCGGAGGCGATCAAGCGTTTCAGAACCCTGTTCGAAGGCGCCTCGCTCGGGATCCTGCGCCTGGAGTTCAACGGCACAACGGTGGACGCCAATCCAGCCATGGAGGCGATGCTCGGACTCAGCCACGACCAGCTTGTCGGGAGGCGCTTCGCCTCCCACGTGGCGCCCGAGGACGGGGATCGCTTCGAGGCGATGTTCGCCGAGTTGAAGCGCCCAACCCACAGGCTTCCCGACCTGGAGCTGCGCTGCATACACAGTTCTGGCGCGACGGTTTGGGTGCTGTTGCGCAGCGTGATCGAACCGGGCGCGGGCCGCGAGCAGGGCAGCATCGTGGCGATGGTCGAGGACATCAGCGGGCGCAAGCGCACGGAGCTCGAGCTCAAGCGCCAGGCGGAGATCAACGAGCACCAGGCGCTGCATGACCAGCTGACCGGGCTGCCGAACAGAACGCTCTTCAGCGAGCGCATCGGCCATGCGATCCTGCGCGCGCGCCGCCAGGGAACGAGGCTCGCGGTGGCCCTTGTCGACATCGATCGCTTCAAGGACATCAACGACTCGCTGGGCCACAGCGTCGGTGACAGGTTGCTCGTCAAGGTTGGCGAGCGCATGGGAGAGGCACTGCGCGCCTCCGACACCGTCGCGCGTCTGGGCGGCGATGAGTTCGGGCTGGTGCTACCCGAGCTGTCCACCAAGGACGCCCTGGTCCCCGTGCTGGATCGTCTGCAGGTGGCGCTCGAGCGACCGATCCAACTGGAGGACCTGCCGATCGGGATCGAGGTCTCGATCGGTATCGCGTTCTACCCGGACCACGGCGCCGAAGCCCAGACACTGATCCAGCGCGCCGACGTGGCGATGTATGAGGCCAAGCGCAACGGCTTCACGCACGCCTTCTACGACGATACCGGCCACGCCTATGACGTGGCCAACCTCACGCTTGTCGCTGAGCTGCGCCGCGCGCTGGCCGAGCACGAGCTGGTGCTCAACTATCAGCCCAAGGCGGAGCTGGCAAGCGGCGAGATCACCTCCGTGGAGGCGCTGGTGCGCTGGCAGCATCCGCAGCGCGGCCTGGTGGCGCCTGACGCCTTCATCCCGCTGGCCCAGGAGACAAGCCTGATCGGACCGCTCACGCTCTACGTCATCGAGGAGGCGCTGCGCCAGATCCATGCCTGGCAGCAGGAGGGCATCGAGCTGCGCGTGGCCGTGAACCTCTCCACACGCAACCTGCTCGACCGTGCCCTTCCGAAGCAGGTCGCGGCTTTGCTCGAGCGCTGCGGTGTGGCGGCCGAGCTGCTCGAGCTGGAGGTCACCGAGACCTCGATGCTCGCCAGCCCCACCCGCGCGCGAGCGGTCCTCGACGAGCTCGCCGATCTCGGCATCCGGCTCTCCATCGATGACTTCGGCACCGGCTACTCGTCGCTCGCCTACCTGCGGGAGCTGCCGGTCGACGAGATCAAGATCGACCGCTCGTTCGTCATGGGCATGGTCGAGCAGGCCGGAGACGCGGTGATCGTCCGCTCGACGGTTGACCTGGGGCGCAACCTCGGGCTCGAGGTGGTGGCCGAGGGCGTGGAGACCGCCGAGCAGTGGGATCGGCTGCGCGACCTGGGCTGCGATACGGCCCAGGGCTACTACCTGAGCCGTCCCATGCCCGGGACTGAGATGCGCGCCTGGCTGCGGCAGTGGCGGGCGCAGACGAGCGCGCGCGGCCTCAAACAGGCGCCGGCGCCGGCAGCCTGAGATTTGCGCCGTGCCGCCACGAGTTTGTCAATCTACGCTTGACAAACTCGTGGCGTAAACCTTATCTTTACGGCATGAGCAGTCCGCCCACCCTTGCCCAGCTGGCGCGAGAGCTGGCCGAGCAGGCGCTCGCGATCGCTGAGCGCGGCGGCCATCCGCTGACCGCGCCGGACCGCCTCCAGCTGGTGGGGAACGCCCGTGAGGCAAGCGTGCTCGCAGACCAGGTCCTCAGGATCTGCGTCGACCAGAGTCGCGACGCTGGAGTGACCTGGCAGCAGATCGGTGATCTGCTCGGCGTCACCCGTCAGGCCGCCTTCCAGCGCTTCGGCAAACCGATCGATCCCAGAACGGGAGAGCCCATGGACAAGACAGTGCACATGACCGATGCCGCCCTGCGCGCGCGGCAGATCGCCGAGGCGGTGATTGACGGTCGCATGGACGAGGCCCGCGCCCACTTCAACGCGCAGGTGCTCGAGGCTTTGACCGACGATGTCCGCGGCGACGCTCTGGCGGCGGTGGCCGGACTGGTCGGCGCCTTTGAGGGCTTCGGCGAAGGCGAGCCGTTCGTCCGGCGCATCGGCGACCACACGGTGGTCGACATGCCGCTGCGCTATGAGGGCGGCGAGATGAAGGCACGCGTCGCCTTCGACGCTGATGAGAAGGTTGCCGGCCTCTTCATCCTCACGCCCGAGGCGACCTAGGCCATCAGCCGCGGTCGGCCCGTGGCGTCTGCGTACGGCGCCACTAGCTCAGGTCAGAGACGCGGATCAGCGCGCCGCCGCGCACGTACGGGACGATCTCCGCGCGCAGCTCGCGGCGCAGCGCCTCGAGCCGCCGCACCTCGGCGGTCAGCTCGCTGGCGCGGCGCTCAAGCGCCGCGACCTTGCGCGACATCTGGTCGAGCATCGTCTCGAGCTCGAAGACACGCTCCACACCGGCGAGGTTGAGGCCGAGCTCGGCGGTCATCTCCTGGATGCGGCGCAGGCGTTCAACGTCAGCGTGCGAGTAAAGGCGCGTACCCTTGGGCGAACGCTTGGGCTCGATCAGGCCACGTGACTCATACATCCGCAGGGTCTGCGGGTGCATGCCGGCAAGCTCGGCGGCGACCGAGATCATGAACACGCCACGATCGGAGGCAACCTCGATCCGGGCCTGCCCGCGGATGCGCACGCCATCGCGCGCCGACCGTTCCGGGGCCTGCTGCGTACCCGTCTGCGTCCGTGCCCGCTCATCAGCCATCAGCGCTCACCCGCCTTCTCACGCGGCCTGCCCTCGGGGAACAGTGCCGCCCGCGGATCCCCGTCGATCACCTGCGAGAGACGCTCGACGGCGTCGCTCTGCTCGCGCGAGAGGCTGGCGGGCACGTCGATCACGAAGCGGTAGCGCAGGTCGCCCCGACCCTTGCCGCTGAGATGTGGCGGACCCTCACCGCGCAGCCGCTGGACCGTGCCGTGCTTGGTGCCGGGCGCCACGCGCAGGCGCTTTGAGCCGCTGAGGGTCGGCACCTCGATCACAGCTCCTCGGATCGCCTCGGGGATGCTGAGCGGTACCTCAACCTCGAGGTTGTCACCATGGCGCTTGAAGATCGGCGACTCGGCCACGCGCGTGATCACATACAGGTCTCCGGGGGGCACCCCCCGCACGCCCGCCTCACCCTTGCCGGCAACCTTGATACGGCTGCCCTCGCGCACGCCAGCCGGAATATTGACCCGCAGACGCCGCACGCTGTGCTGCGCGCCTGTGCCCTCACACGTGGGGCATGGGTGCTCGATCACCGTGCCCGAGCCATGGCAGTTGGGGCACGGCTGGTTGATCGAGAAGATCCCCTGGCTCTGTGGCTGCACACCGCGCCCGTTGCACACCGGGCAGACCTTTGGGCTCGTGCCGGGCCGTGCCCCCGAGCCGTTGCAGGTCGGGCAGGGCTTGGAGGTGGGGACCGAGATCGACACCTGCGCGCCGTGCATCGCCTGGTCGAAGCTGAGCCGCACCTCGGTCTCGAGGTCGCGGCCGCGTGCCTGCGGCGGACGCTGCCCGCTACGCTGGCGCGCGGACCCGGCGGCCGTGCCGCCGCCGCCGAACAGGTTCGAGAGGATGTCGCCAAAGCCACCGCCGGCGTTGAAGTTGGAGGCGAACGCCGACGGGTCAAAGCCGCCGTTGGCCCCGATCCCGGCAAACATGCCGCCCCGGTCGTAGGCCTTGCGCTTCTCCGGGTCAGAGAGCACGTCGTGTGCCTGTGAGATCTCCTTGAAGCGCTCCTCCGCCTGCTTGTCGCCGGAGTTGCGGTCGGGGTGATAGCGGCGCGCGAGCTTAC
>JAJZID010000220.1 GCA_021810705.1 Actinomycetes bacterium | reverse complement strand
GCGCACGGCCTCGCGTCTGCCCGCCGGCCGTGCCTTGGTCTGCAGGAACTTGAGCGCCTGCACGTAGAAGAGGCTGGCCGGGTTGCGGATGATGTCGGCGGTGCGCAGCGACTCGAGGAACTGCTCAGGCCCGTCAAAGTCGTGCATCCTGATCCGCACCGAGCCGAGTCCCTGGGGGACGTGCGCGTCGGAGCCGGCGCCGGCGACGATCCGGTATTTGGCGGCAAAGCGAACCGCCTCCGCGTTGAACTCGGCGATCGCCACGCGCGCGTTGAACACCTCGATCAGGTCGATGTCGTCGATCACCTCGAGCAGGTGCCGGTAGTCCGGCACCGAGTGCATGCGGTCGAACGGGTGCGGCACGTAAACCAGCCCACCCTGGCGCTTGATCTCGGCGATCGTCTGCGCGAGCGTCATTCCACGCGCGATCTTCTCCTTGATGAACAGGCCGATGACCTCGCCTTCGGAGGCGGTTTTCACCTCCTCGCCAACGATCACCTTGATGCCCTTGGCCTTCGCGGCGGCCTCGAGCGCGCCGGAGATCTCGTTGTGCTCGGTCACGGCGATCGCCCCCAGGCCGCGGGCGCGGGCCTCTGTCAAGAGCACCTCCACGGGAGTTGCGCAGTCATAGGAGTGATCGGTGTGCATGTGCAGGTCAACGTCGATCAGGGGCCGTTTGGCGACCAGCTCCGCGACAGCTGCGCTCCGTGGCCGCCGGTCGTGGCGGCGCGAGACGAGCTCGGTGTAGAGCGACTCGAGCTCGTCAGCCAGACGGCCGTAGCTCAGCTCGGCACGCATCCCTGCCGCCTGGTGGCGGTAGCGATCAACCAGCGCACGGTCGCAGACCAGCGAAGCGAGTGCCGCCGCCAGGGTCTGGGCGTCGGCGGGTGGATACTGCAGGCCACGCTTGCCGTCGCCGAGCAGTTCGGCGTAGACCGGAATGCTGCTGGCGATCGGCACCACGCCGCTTGCGAGCGCCGGTAGCAGCGCCCCCGGGGTGGGCGCAGCGCCGTCCGAGCCGAGCACCAGCACGTCGGTGTCGGCCATGACCTCGCGCAGCCCGGCCGTCTCCTGGTCGAGGAAGCGCAGGCGTCCGGACAGGCGGCCGCCGAGCGCGGCGGCCGCCGTAAGTGGCCGCGGCGACCACACGGTCGCCTGCCAGTCGGCGTCTGTGTCGAGCAGGCGCAGCGCCCGCAGGAACGTGCGCAGCGCCGCGCGCTCCTCGGTGGCAGCAAAGGTCACACGCAGTGAGGCGCCGGCGGCGCTTGGCGCCAGCGGCTCCGCGGCGGGCAGCACGACCCGGTAGGTGGCGGGAAAGTAGCGTTCCATCAGCGTCCGGGTGCTCTCGTATGAGGCCACGCGCGCGTCCAGCCGGCTGAAGAGCAGCTGTGACAGCGGCCTGCCGAGCTGGGTCGAGAGCAGCCGCTCGGTGGGGTTGTGGAAGGTCGCGACGCTGAGTGCGCGGGCGGTGCGCAGCGCCACGCTCGCAGCGCTCGGCGCGAATGGCTCGTGCACGTGCACCACGTCAAGGGGCAGGTGTGTGAGCGCCTCCTCGATCGTGCGCGCCACACCGACCGGCAGCGAGGCGGCGCGCCGTCGTGCCGGTGAAAACGGCAGCACCTCGCCGATGCCCAGTACCACCGGCCCCGCTTCGGCGCGCTCGAGCAGGGACCCGGTCCCTTCGCGCTGCTCGCGCAGCGCCTCGCGGCTGGCATGCACGAAATCGGCCGAGTCCGATGGCGCGATCACAAGCACCCGGTGGCCGCGGCGCGCAAGCTCGGCGGAGAGCAGGCGCACATGCTCGCCCACCTCGCTCCCGGCCTCCCAGGAGAAGGGGCTCACCTGCGCGATCGTGAGGCGCTCTGTGGGCACGCGTTGGCAGTCTACGCGCGTGGCGCGGGCGCTTTCAGCTGAGCGTGAAGCTGGCGCCGGCGTGTTGTGCGGGCTGGCCTGCGCCCGACCTGAACGTCGCCTGCGCGCTGATGTGCACACTCGCGCTCGAGGCGATCAGGGCTCTGCCTGCAGGCGTGAGGCGCAGCACCAGCGCGAGCGCTCCCGCGCCGCGTGCGTGGACGCGGCCGCTGGCGATCAGCACGCGCCCGCCCGCCACCCGGCTGTACCAGGATGCGGTTGCGGTACCAGGTTTGACGGCCTCGTAGATATAGGTGTAGGTACCAGCTTTGCGGAGCTGCTCGAGGTGCGCCCCGGGACCGTGTGGGCGCAGGATCGCCGCCAGTGAAAGGCGCGCTTCGGTGGCGCTCGCGGGTGGGAGAACAAGTGCGCGTGCGCGCCCGAAGCTGCCCGCCCGCTCGGTCAGGGTGTAGCCCTGCAGGTCGCCGCGCCCGTCCAGGTAGTCGCCTATGACGCTGCAGTCACCCGGGCCCGTGCAGTCGGAGGCGACCGTTGCGGCGCTCTGCGAGAGCGCCGCGCCGCGCGGCAGGGGTGCCTCAATGGCCGGCTGCCAGACGCCGTTTGTCTCGCTCACCAAAAGCCCCTGGTTATCGAGCGCGATCGTGGTGTAGACACCGGTGGCAAGACAGTTGCCCGGGCTCGAGCAGGACACCGAGTCAAGCCCTGCCGCCTGCTTCTGCAGGCCCTTGACCGCGTTTGCTGGCAGGGTGACCTCGCTGCCCGGCTGCCAGACGCCGCCGCTCTGGTCAAGCAGCAGGCCCTGACTGTTCTCGCCGTTGTCGTAATACCAGCCGACGGCTGTGCAGGCGCCCGCCTGCGGGCAGGAGACGGAGGAGAGCACGGTGTTCTGGTCGCCAAAGGTGCCGGCGGGGGCGGCGTCACCTGGCAGGGTCGTGCCACTCGCGCTCTGCCAGGCGCCGGCCGACTCGCCGAGCAGCAGTCCGAGCGAGTTCTGAAGCGGGTTCAGGTAGGTGCCCACGATCGTGCAGAGGCCCGGCGCCGGGCAGGCGATCGCCGCCGGGATCGTCCGCGGGTCACTGCTTGCGTCGCTGGGTGCGGGTGCTGAAGGTGAAGCGCTGAAGTGCCCGCTGCCGGTGACCAGCAGGCCGACCTCGTGACCGAGTGAGTTGAGGTAGGCGCCGGCTGCTGTGCAGGCGCCGGATGGCGCGCAGCTCACGGTCAGGAGCGCAGCGTCCTGGGCCTTCACCGGCGCGTCCGCGGGCAGCGGGGCCCGCACGCCGCGCAACCAGCGTCCGTTGCGCTCGCGTACGAGCAGCGGTTCGAGCACCTCGGCCTTGGTCTCGTACTGGCCGACGGCGAGGCAGTTGCCGGGGCTCGAGCAGGAGACCGCGCTGAGGCTGACGCCGTCAGCGATGCCGCCGTGGGCCTGCGGCGTCCTGATCGCGTTGGCCGGGAGCTCGAGTGGCACGCCTCGGTCCCAGTGCCCGTTGTGCTCCTGATAGAGGACACCGTGATCGACGGCATTGGCGGCGGTGTAGCTGCCCACGGCCGTGCACTGCCCGGGAGCGGGACAGGAGATGCCAACCAGCCCGGCGCCGCGCGAGCTCTTGAAGGGGCTGGCCGCCGCACCCGCCGGTGGCTGTGCCTGTACGGCTCGGTGCCAGCGGCCAGCGGCCTGTGTGACGAACAGCGCCTGGTTGTCGCCGAGACCGTCGTAGTAGCTGCCGATGGCGCCGCAGTTGCCGCTCGAGGGGCAGGAGAGCGCGAGCAGCTGAGCGCCGGCGGGAATGGCTGGAGCGAGGCTCGGCTTGCTCGCCGCCGCGGCCGGTCCGGCAACCAGCCCGCCGGCTGCCAGGCCGACCAGGAGTGACAGGCAGCCAGCTCGCAGTTGGCGCATGCGGCCAGCATAGAGCCGCACCGTAAGAGTGGCGCGAGAGTGCGCGCTTGCCGCCGTGGCCCGCTTGCGCCCAGGTGACTGGCCGGGATAGCATCGCTGCGACCTTTGCCTGAACGGCGCAATACACGGAGGAACGCAATGAGACGCATCCTGGCCCGCCGACCCTCGCCCGCGATGGCGGTGGCGCTGCTGGCGCTGTTCGTCTCGCTGAGTGGAGGAGCCTATGCGGCGCTCCTGCTGCCGCGCAACAGCGTCGGCACGCTGCAGCTGCGCAACGGCGCGGTGACCGCCGCCAAGTTGCGGCGTGGAGCCGTCGGCGCTCGTGCCGTCGCGCCGAGGTCGTTGCTCGCCAGGGACTTCAGGCTCGGGCAGCTGCCGCGGGGCGCGCGGGGTGCGACGGGGCTGCAGGGCGCGACCGGAGCGCAGGGGCCAGTCGGACCACAGGGAGCGCAGGGCGCGACCGGGCCGCAGGGCGCGACCGGAGCGCAGGGACCAGTCGGACCACAGGGAGCGCAGGGCGCGACCGGGCCGCAGGGCGCGACTGGGCC